>NZ_CP011774.1:0-42500 GCF_001412535.1 Limnohabitans sp. 63ED37-2
GTCGACAAGATGCTGGAAGTGCGCGAGCAGTGCCCGCAGCTGACCCACATTTATTACGACGACCCACGCGGCCTGCGCAAGTACACCGAGGATGGCTTGGGCTCGCTCGAGGAGTTGATCGCGGCCGGCGGCGTGTTTGCCAAACAGCATTCGCAGTTTTTCAGCGACGAGGTCGACAAAGCCAATTGGACCGATGTGGCAGCGATGTTTTTCACATCGGGCACCACGGGCAATCCAAAGGGCGTGGTGCACACACACAGCTCCTTGATCGACCGCGCCGAAGCAGGCGCCGAGTTCGACAAGTTGACCCACGCCGAAGACGTGTTGGCCTACATGCCGCCTGCCTGGATTGGCCAAAACATTTTCAGCTACGCGCAGTGGCTGGTGTGCGGCTATGTGGTCAACTGCCCCGAGTCATCGGCCACCGTGACCATCGACCTGAAAGAAATTGGCCCGACTTACTACTTCGCGCCGCCCCGCGTGTTTGAAGGCATGCTCACCAGCGTGATGATCCGCATGGAAGATGCAGGCAGCTTCAAGCGCAAGCTGTTCCACCACTTCATGGGCGTGGCCAAAAAAGTGGGTCCCGCCTTGATGGATGGTCAGTCGGTCGGTCTGATGGACCGTGTGCTGTACGGCTTGGGCAACCTGATGGTGTATGGCCCCTTGCGCAACAACATGGGTTTCAGCCGTGTGCGTGTGGCTTACACCGCGGGCGAGGCGATTGGCCCCGATTTGTTCACCTTCTTCCGCTCCATTGGTGTGAACATCAAGCAGTTGTATGGTTCCACCGAAACCGCCGTGTTTGTGTGCCTGCAGCCCGACAACCAGGCGCGTGCCGACACCGTGGGTGTGCCGTGTAAAGGGGTGGAAATCAAGGTGGCCGACAACGGCGAGATCATGGTCAAGTCGCCTGGCTTGCTCAAGGGTTATTACAAAAACCAGAAGGCCACCGACGAGGTGTTGACTGCCGATGGTTGGTACCACACCAGCGACGCGGGCTTCATCGACAGCCATGGCCACCTGAAGATCATCGACCGTGTGAAAGACGTGGGCCGCATCCAGGGCGGTGCCAACGATGGCGCGATGTTTGCGCCCAAGTACGTCGAGAACAAACTCAAGTTCTTCCCACACATCAAAGAGGTGGTGGCCTATGGCGACCAGCGCGAAAAGGTGTGTGTGATGATCAACATCGACTTTGATGCCGTGGGCAACTGGGCCGAGCGCCGCAACCTGCCTTATGCCGGTTACACCGACTTGGCGCAAAAACCCGAGGTGTATCAGCTCATCCAAGAGTGTGTGGAAAAGGTCAACGCCGACTTGGCCGAAGACGCCTTGTTGGCGGGGAGCCAAGTCTCACGCTTCTTGATTTTGCACAAAGAGCTGGACGCCGACGACGGCGAGTTGACACGCACCAACAAAGTCCGTCGCGGCTTCATCGCCGACAAATACAAACCGCTGGTGGATGGCCTGTACGAAGGCAAAACCGAGCAGTTCATCGAGACCGTGGTGAAGTTCGAAGACGGCCGCACTGGCAGCGTCAGCGCCACGCTCAAGATTTCCGACGCCAAAACATTCACACCCGTGAAGGCCGCAGCATGACCAAGAAAATCGGCGACGTCATTTTGGACGTCAATAACATCAGTTTGCGTTTCGGCGGCGTGAAGGCGCTGACAGACATCTCGTTCAACGTGCGTGAGCACGAAGTGCGGGCCATCATTGGCCCCAACGGCGCTGGCAAGAGCTCGATGCTCAACTGCATCAACGGGGTGTACACACCGCAAGAGGGCAGCATCACCTTCCGTGGGCAAAAGTTTGACCACATGAACAGCCGCCAAGTGGCCGAGATGGGCATTGCCCGCACGTTCCAGAACCTGGCGCTGTTCAAAGGCATGAGCGTGATCGACAACATCATGACCGGCCGCAATTTGCACATCAAGAGCAACCTGTTTATGCAGGCGCTGCGCATTGGCCCCGCCCAGCGCGAGGAAGAAACGCACCGCGAATTTGTCGAGCACATCATCGACTTTCTGGAGATCCAGGCCTTTCGCAAAACACCAGTAGGCCAGTTGCCTTATGGCTTGCAAAAGAGGGTCGACTTGGGTCGCGCTTTGGCCATGGAGCCCAAGGTGCTCTTGCTCGACGAGCCCATGGCGGGCATGAACATGGAAGAAAAGCAGGACATGTGCCGCTTTATCTTGGATGTGAACGACGAGTTCGGCACCACCATCGTGTTGATCGAACACGACATGGGCGTGGTGATGGACATTTCGGACCGTGTGGTGGTGCTCGATTACGGCAAAAAAATCGGTGACGGAACGCCCGAAGAAGTGCGCAGCAACGAAGACGTGATCAGTGCCTATCTGGGCACGAGCCACTAAGGAGAACAAGACATGGCATTTTTTCTGGAAGCTCTGTTGGGTGGTCTGATGGCCGGCATGCTTTACGCGCTGGTGGCCTTGGGCTTTGTGCTGATTTTCAAAGCCTCGGGCGTGTTCAACTTTGCGCAAGGCGCAATGGTTTTGTTCGCCGCTTTGGCCATGGCCCGTTTTGCCGAGTGGGTGCCCGAGTGGTTGGGCATCAACGACAAGTTCTTGGGCAACCTGATCGCCTTTGTGCTGGCCGGGGCCATCATGTTTGTGCTGGCGTGGTTGATCGAGCGCCTGGTGTTGCGCCACTTGGTCAACCAAGAGGGTGTGACCTTGCTGATGGCCACCTTGGGTATCACGTATTTCCTGGACGGATTGGGCCAGACGATTTTTGGCAGCGACATCTACAAGATCGATGTGGGCATGCCCAAAGACCCGGTCTTCCTGTTTGATTCGGTCTTCCCGGGTGGTGTGCTGGTCAATTTGGAAGACGTGTACGCGGCCTGCATCGCGGCTTTGTTGGTGGTGGTGTTGTCGCTATTCTTCCAAAAGACCGGCACTGGCCGCGCCCTGCGAGCGGTGGCCGATGACCACCAGGCGGCGCAGTCGATTGGCATTCCGCTCAACCGCATTTGGGTGATCGTCTGGTTTGTGGCCGGTATCACCGCCTTGGTGGCCGGCATCATCTGGGGCTCCAAGATGGGCGTGCAGTTCTCGCTGACCACCGTGGCTTTGCGTGCTTTGCCCGTGATCATTTTGGGTGGTCTGACGTCGGTACCCGGCGCCATCATCGGTGGCCTGATCATTGGTGTGGGTGAGAAGCTGTCCGAGGTGTACCTGGGCCCTTATGTGGGCGGCGGTATCGAAATTTGGTTTGCTTATGTGCTGGCGCTGGTGTTCTTGCTGTTCCGTCCGCAAGGCCTGTTCGGCGAAAAAATCATCGACCGCGTGTAAGGAGAGAAAAACATGTTTTACAGAGAAAACGGTCAGTACAAGACCTCTTACCGCAGCGACCAGCAGATCTTTGCGATTGCACAAGACCGCTGGGCCATCCTGGCGCTGATTGCCTTCGCCTTCATCGGCGTGCCGTTCATCGCCGATGAGTACATGTTTCGCGCGATCTTGATCCCCTTCCTCATCCTGTCTTTGGCGGCTTTGGGGGTGAACATTCTGGTGGGTTATTGCGGCCAAATTTCGCTGGGTTCTGGCGCTTTCATGGCGGTGGGGGCCTACATGGCTTACAACACCTATATCCGCATCGAGGGCATGCCCCTGATCGTAGCGCTGCTGGCCGGGGGCTTTTTTGCCACCTTGGTCGGGATGTTCTTTGGCATTCCGAGCTTGCGCGTTAAGGGCCTGTATCTGGCGGTGGCCACCCTGGCGGCGCAGTTCTTTTGTGACTGGGCTTTCTTGCGCGTGGGCTGGTTCACCAACAACAACCCTTCGGGCTCGGTTTCGGTGTCCAACCTGAATGCATTTGGCTGGGCCATTGACACCCCGTTGGAAAAGTACCTGTTCTGCCTGATCTTTTTGGTGGTGTTTGGTTTGCTGGCCAAAAATCTGGTGCGCTCGGCCATTGGCCGTGAGTGGATG
Source organism: Limnohabitans sp. 63ED37-2 (assembly GCF_001412535.1). Lineage (GTDB taxonomy): Bacteria > Pseudomonadota > Gammaproteobacteria > Burkholderiales > Burkholderiaceae_C > Limnohabitans_A. The sequence goes on from NZ_CP011774.1 coordinate 3,963, forward strand.
GCCATCCGCGACATGGACGTGGCCGCTGCCGTGATCGGCATCCGTCCGGTCTACGCCAAGCTCAGCGCTTTTGCCGTGAGTTCTTTCATCGTGGGCGTAGCAGGTGCTTTGTGGGGCTTTGTGCACCTGGGTTCGTGGGAGCCTGCGGCTTTCTCGATTGACCGTTCGTTCCAGTTGTTGTTCATGGTCATCATCGGCGGCATGGGCTCCATCATGGGCAGCTTTTTTGGCGCGGCCTTCATCGTGATCTTGCCGATTTTCCTGAACCAATTCTTGCCGGCCATGGGCGATATGCTGGGCGTCAGCATTTCCACGGCGGCCGTGTCGCACACCGAATTCATGATCTTTGGTGCCCTGATTGTGTGGTTCCTGATCGTGGAGCCCCATGGTCTGGCCAAGTTGTGGTCGGTGGCCAAGCAGAAACTGCGTCTGTGGCCCTTCCCGCACTGATGTGCACCGATTTTTTCCGAGTGTTTTTACCCCAAGTGCTTCCCTTTTTTAACAGGAGACAAACCATGAAGCTTCGTCAACTCGTCCTTGCCACCACGGTGGCGGCTGCAGGTCTTGCCAGTGCGCTGGTCAGCACCGTGGCCACGGCCCAAACCAAAGAGCAATTTTTCCCCGTGCTGGTCTACCGCACAGGCGCGTACGCCCCCAACGGCGTGCCTTTTGCCAACGGCTATGTCGATTACCTCAAGCTGGTCAACGCCCGTGGCGGTATCAACGGCGTCAAAGTCAGTTTTGAAGAGTGCGAAACCGGCTATGCCACAGACCGTGGTGTGGAGTGCTACGAGCGCCTGAAAGGCAAGAACGGCGGAGCGACCGTGTTCCAGCCTTTGTCGACTGGCATCACCTTTGCCCTGACCGAAAAAGCCCCTGGCGACAAGATCCCTTTGATCACTGCAGGCTACGGTCGCAGCGAGTCGGCTGACGGCGGCGTGTTCAAGTGGAACTTCCCCTTGGCAGGCACTTACTGGGTGGCCGGTGACGTCATTGTTCAGGACATCGGCAAGCGAGCCGGTGGTATGGACAAGCTCAAGGGCAAGCATATCGCCTTGGTCTACCACGACAGCCCCTTCGGCAAAGAAGCCATCCCCATCCTGCAAGAACGTGCGGCCATGCACGGCTTCAAGCTGAGCTTGCTGCCCGTGACGCACCCTGGTGTAGAGCAGAAGTCCACTTGGCTGCAAATTCGCCGCGACCGTCCTGACTACGTGGTCAACTGGGGCTGGGGCGTGATGAACTCCACCTTGCTCAAGGAAGCCCAAGCCACGGGTTACCCCCGTGAAAACATCTGGGGCGTGTGGTGGGCCGGTGCCGAGCCTGATGTCAAAGACATCGGCATGGGCGCCAAGGGCTACAACGCCATCACCATGCAGCACGGCACTGAAAAGGGCTCTGCGATCGTGAAGGAAGTGCTGGAGAAGTTGCACGCCAAAGGCCAGGGTACTGGTCCCAAGGACGAAGTGGGTGAAGTGCTGTACATGCGCGGCTTGTTCAGCGCCATGTTCGCTGTGGAAGGCGTGCGCCAGGCTCAAGAGAAGTACGGCAAGGGCAAAGTCATGACCGGCGAGCAAGCCCGTTGGGGTTATGAAAACCTGAACCTGACCCAGCCTAAGCTGGATGCCTTGGGCTTCAAGGGCGTGCTGCGTCCGATCTCCACATCGTGTGCTGACCACATGGGTGCCAACTGGGCCCGTATCCACACATGGGACGGCACCAAGTGGCAATTCACCAGCGACTGGATGCAGGCTGATGAGCAGATCATCAAGCCCATGGTCAAGGCCGCTGCCGACAAGTACGCCGCTGAGAAAAAGATCACACGCCGCACCCCTGCGGACTGCCAGTCTTGATCTGAGCCGAGCTGCCGCGCAAGCGGCAGCTTGTCAGCTGCAGCAGGCCTGTGCTTGCCCGCAGCTGCCGTACAGGAGAGATCAAATGAAACCCTTGCGTGCAGTGGTTTCATTTGGCTTGAACCCCAGAATTTGAAAAGGCACAGTCCATGAGCGACAAAAACATTGTTCTGAATGTCAATGGCATCGAAGTCATTTACAACCACGTCATCTTGGTGCTCAAGGGCGTGTCCCTGCAGGTGCCCGAGCAAGGCATCGTGTCTTTGTTGGGTGGCAACGGCGCTGGCAAGACCACGACCTTGCGTGCGATCTCCAACTTGCTCAAGGGTGAGCGCGGTGATGTGACCAAGGGCAGCATCGAGCTGCGTGGTGAGCGCATCGAAAACCTCACGCCTGCCGACCTGGTGAACCGGGGTGTGGTGCAGGTGATGGAAGGGCGCCACTGCTTTGCCCACCTGACGATCGAAGAAAACCTGATGACCGGCAGCTACACCCGCACCGACAAGGGCGAGATCGCGGCCAACCTGGACAAGGTCTACACCTATTTCCCGCGCCTCAAAACCCGCCGCACTTCACAAGCGGCCTACACCTCGGGCGGTGAGCAGCAAATGTGCGCCATTGGCCGCGCGTTGATGACCAACCCCAGCGTGATGTTGCTGGATGAGCCCTCCATGGGTCTGGCGCCGCAGATCGTGGAAGAGGTGTTCAACATCGTCAAAGACTTGAACGACAAAGAAAAAGTCACTTTCCTGATCGCCGAGCAGAACACCAACATGGCGCTCAAGTATTCGGATTACGGCTACATCATGGAGTCGGGCCGCATCGTGATGGACGGTGAGGCCGAAGACTTGCGCACCAACGAAGACGTGAAAGAGTTCTATCTGGGTGTGGGCGGCGGCGAACGCAAGAGTTTCAAGGATGTGAAGAGCTACAAGCGCCGCAAGCGTTGGTTGGCTTGAGGTCTGGATGGCCGCACTGAGCTTTTTCCCCGCATTTCCCTAGAAAGAAAAAATATGTCGCAGCACTTTGATGCGTTGGAAACGCGTGCTCCTGAAGTCCGTGAAGCGGCCCTGATGGCCGCTTTGCCTGCGCAGGTCGCGCACGCCAAGGCCAAGGCCCCGGCGTTTGCCGATTTGCTCAAAGGTGTGGATGCAGCAGCCGTCTACAGCCGAGCCGAGTTGGCCCAATTGCCGGTGATCCGCAAATACGAATTGCTGGAGCGTCAAAAAGCTGCGCGTGCTGCGGGTGACAATGTGTTTGGCGGTTTCAGCACCTTGGGTTTTGGCCCAGGCATGACCCGTGTGTTTGCCAGCCCCGGCACGATTTACGAACCCGAAGGCACCCGATCGGATTACTGGCGCATGGCCCGCACCATGTTTGCGGCGGGCTTTCGCCCAGGTGAGTTGATCCACAACTGCTTCAGTTACCACTTCACACCTGCGGGCTCGATGATGGAAACCGGCGCCCACGCTTTGGGCTGCACCGTGTTCCCGGGAGGCATTGGCCAAACCGAGCAGCAAGTGGGCGCGATGGCCGAGTTGCAGCCTGCAGGCTACATCGGCACCCCCAGCTTCTTGAAAATCATCCTCGAAAAAGCCGCCGAAATGGGCGTGGCCTTGCCCAGTGTGCGCAAGGCGCTGGTCTCGGGGGAAGCTTTTCCACCCAGCCTGCGCGACTGGATGACGGCGCACGGTGTGGATGCCTACCAGTGCTATGCCACGGCCGATGTGGGCTTAATCGCTTACGAAACCGCTGCGCGTGAAGGATTGGTCATTGACGAGGGCGTGATCGTCGAGATCGTACGCCCTGGCACCGGCGACCCCGTGCCCGAGGGCGAGGTGGGTGAGTTGGTCATCACCACGCTCAACCCCGACTACCCGCTGATCCGTTTTGGCACGGGCGACTTGTCGGCCATCCTTCCAGGCACCTGCCCCACGGGCCGTACGGGCCAGCGCATCAGAGGCTGGATGGGCCGCGCCGACCAAACCACCAAAATCCGGGGCATGTTTGTCCACCCCGCTCAGGTGGCCGAGATCGTCAAGCGCTTCCCCGAAGTGAGCAAGGCGCGTTTGGTGGTGACCGGCGAGATGGCCAACGACCAGATGGCGCTGCATGTGGAGACCGCAGCCCTGTCTGACGATGCTTTGAGGGCCCGAGTGTCTGAAGCTGTACGCGATGTGACCAAACTTCGTGGCGAGGTGCACTTGGTGGCCACAGGCAGCTTGGCCAACGATGGCAAGGTGATTGAGGACGCCAGAAGTTACCAGTGAGCTGGAGGGGCCTTGATGCGGTCACAAAGCCTTGATTCATAAGGGAAATTAGGGAAAGCGTCTACGTACTTTCCGCCATGGTCAGCCCCAACTTTGGTTCTAGACTACCATTACATTTTTTTGGGGTTTAGAAATGAAAAAACTGTTTGCTTTTGCGGCCATGGCGGCTGTTTCTGTGGGCGCTTATGCCCAGGCTTATCCCGGCACCAAGCCGATCTCCATCGTGGTGCCCTTCACTGCGGGTGGCCCGACCGACCGCGTCGCACGCGATTTGGCCGAAGCCATGCGCAAGCAAATTCCTGGCAGCAACTTCGTGGTCGAAAACGCTGCGGGCGCTGGCGGCACGATCGGTGCCACCAAAGTGGCCAAAGCGGCTCCCGATGGCCACACTTTGTTGTTGCACCACATTGGCATGGCGGCCACCCCCGCTTTGTACCGCAAGCTCGCTTACAAAACGCTGGAGGACTTTGAGTTCCTGGGCATGATCAACGACGTGCCCATGACCCTGATCGGCAAGCCACAATTGCCCGCCAACACCTACCGTGATTTCGAAAACTACATCCGCGCCAATGCGGGCAAGCTGAACATTGCCCACGCGGGTCTGGGTTCCGCTTCGCACCTTTGCGGTTTGCTCTGGCAATCCACCTTGCAGACCAAAGACGCGATGACCACCATCCCGTTTGGCGGCACCGCGCCCGCCATGACCGCCCTGATCGGCGGCCAAGTGGATGTGATGTGTGACCAGACCACCAACACCACTAGCCAGATTGAAGGCGGTCGTGTGAAGGCGTTTGCGGTTACCACCGCCAAACCTTTGTCCAGCCACCCTGTGCTCAAGCACTACCCCAGCTTGCAAGAAATGGGTTTGAAGGGTTTCAACCTGACCATCTGGCACGGTTTGTATGCACCCAAGGGCACGCCCGCTGCGATCAACAAGACGCTCAACGATGCCCTGAAGAAAGCGCTGAAAGACCCTGAGTTCATCAAGAAGAACGAAGGCCTGGGCGCCCTGGTGGTGAACGACAACCGCACCGATCCGGCTGAGCACAAGAAGTTTGTGGCCGCCGAGATGGTGAAAATCAAGACGGCTGTGGACGCCGCTGGCAAATACGCCGACTGATCTGGAAATGGGCCCCGCCAAAAGCCGCTCTTTGGAGCGGCTTTTTCTTTGGCGGCGACGCCACACCAGCCTCGTGTCTTCTCTCTCTGAGCTTTGGTTCAAGACCCAATTTGTTTTGGAAACGTTTCTGGGATGACCCTGGCATGGGCGCACCTTGTTCGGAGACATTCAATGACCACCGTCCGCCCAAACCCCTACCGCCTGTTGCCCCAACGGTGACGCCTTTCGCTTGGGTTCTTATGACCAACAGGTGCAAGGACTGTGGAAGTCTTTGTACGACGACCAAGGCCCTGTCGGTAAGGGCACGGTCAGAACCCAAACGGTCCCAAGGGTGATGGCCAGCAGGGTGTATATCGCCTTGGCCGAAATTGCCAGTGGCGAACTCTGAACCCGCAGGGACGTCCATCACCTTCCTCCCCCTGCAGGAGGCTTAAATGTGGGTCGCGATGAATTTGTCGATGGTCTGGATGTCTATGGGCTTGTACATGACATCGATGTTGTGCTGACTGAACAAATCCAAATGCTGGGGAGACGTGTCGGCTGTCACGATGCATGCAGGGATGTCCTGGTTGAACTCTTCCCTCAATCGCTGGATGAAGTAAAGCCCATCTTTGGTGCCCAAGCGGTAGTCACTCACGATGAAATCCAAGGGGGGGAGTGAAGCCAAGCATTCTTGAAATGCAATTTCTTCGTAGGGCACGATGTGTACGGTGTATCCGGCTTGTGTGAAGTACTGCAAGTAGGCATACAAGAGTGCTTCGTCGTTTTCTAGGATGCCCAAATGGCCCTTGGAGGTATTGCCCTGCCTTGAGGCGTGTCTGCGCCCTTCGGTTTCTTCGCTGGACTGTGTGGCCTGCAGATGCGTTGTGGGCTGAGCGGCAATAACGGCAAAGCGGGTCTGAACGGTGAACAAGGAGCCTTGGCCCACTTCGGATTGAACGTGGCAGTGCCCGTTGATTTTTTTCACAATCCGGCTCACGATGGACAGGCCCAGACCCAGCCCATCGTAATGGGAGCGTGAATGATCCGAGCGGAAAAATTCGGTGAAGATCAAGGGCAAATCTGCTTCAGGAATGCCGCAACCCGTGTCCTTGACGGAAAAGCTCAGCAGATCAGAGCGGGTATCAAAAGCCACCTCGATGTGGCCATGGTCGGTGTATTGGATCGCGTTGGCCAGCAAGTTCCTCAAAATTTGCTCGATCAAGTGGAAGTCGCCATGCACCTGATGATTCATGCCTTTGAACGACAACTTGATTTTCTTTTCAGCGCACAGGTCGCTGAAGCTGTCCTCCAAACTGTGAACCACCTCAACCAAATGCAACGCACGTTCGCGGACTGCCATATTGGCATCGAGCTTGCTGATGTCCAGCAAGGTATTGAACATGCGGTTCAACACCGTGATGCTCTTGCGCATTCTCTTGAAAATAGAGCCGTCAATTTCACTCAGCTGACGGGTGTCAATCATGTCGATGAAGATGTTGATGGACTGCATCGGCTGACGTAAATCATGGCTGGCGGTGGCAATGAACTCGGACTTGGCCAGATTGGCGGCCAATGAGGCATTTTTTTCTTCGGTCAATTGCGCAATGAGTGCATCGTTTTTCAGGCGCAGTGCAAATGACTTTTCCCAAGACTTGGAAAAAATGAAGGCCATCTTGAAAGCCAGATAGACCGCCACCATGGAGCCCAGTGCGATGGGCCAGACAACTTCACTGAAGTTCAATGTGATGAAAATCAGCTCAGGTACTTTGAGCGGCAAGACAAAGGCAAAAAAAGTCTTCCAATTGACGCAGTAACCCACCATCCCGACAAACAACACCGTGAGGCTGATGATTTGATACAGCAAATAGCTCACCATGTCAGCGGGCTGTACAAAAACAAACCAGCCCAGCCCCCACATCAGTGTCACCAAGCCAATGGCCAGGTTCAAGATGCGACCGTCTTGGGGTGGATTGGGCAGAGTTCGAATGGAGCGGAGCAAGGCATATCGTGTCATGACCGCCAGAGCCATGGCCGCAAACCAAGCACTGAAGGGCAGTGGCGCCACATCGTCCCAATACAAAGGAATACACAGCAAGGGGGCCAAGACGGTGGCGATGGTGCTCGATTTGGAGTAATCGAGCATGTACCGCAATTTCTCAATGGCAATCAGGGGCTCGCCACGGGGTTCTTCATCCAAAAGGGTGCGATCAAGCACAGACGGTTTCATCGATGCCCTAAGCCTGCGTGGAAACCGTCGGCAGCAACAATTTTTGAGCTTTCAAGACAGCTTGGGTTCTGTTGAAGACCCGCAACTCTTTGAAAATTTGATTGATGTGGATCTTGACGGTTTGCTCTTTGATCTCCAGCAGATCGGCAATGATTTTGTTGGGGTGCCCCATCGAAATCAAGGTCAAAACTTCCAATTGCCGCTGGGTTAATCGGTATTCGCTGGACTCATTCAATGCGCCTTGAGGATGGTGCCACGGCGTGCCGTTGTAGAGGGCCTTGAGTCTTTTGAAAATGACCGACGAGGTGTTGTTCTTGGATAAGAAAAGGGCTGCGCCAGCGGCCACAGTGCGTGGCTCCCAGAGGTCCGCATCCAAACCCGAAATGGACACAACGTGTGCCACATTCGCCTTGCTCCTGAACACCTTGATGCCAGCCAATCCGCTCAAGCCCGGCATCAGCATGTCCAAAACCACAATCCAGGGCTGCTTGGATTCGTCCACCAAGGTCATGCCCTCGCTGGCGTTGCTGGCGGTTTTGACGTCCACTCCCAAAGGGGCAAAGTCTTTGGCCAAAGCCTCGCCCAAAGCCTCGCGGTAAACGGGGTGATCGTCGATGATGAGCAGGGCGGGCTGGCAAGTGGCTGAATCGTTCATACGTTTGCCGATGCTACCCCTGCGATGGCCAATATCAATGGAACTAAGGTTTTAGAGGGTGGTGTTTCACCCTCAAACTACTGGTTGAATCGCTCAAAGACAAGCAAGCGGTCATAGATCATGCATCAACAATTTGAGCCCTACAAGCGACAAACAGCGTTGCCTTGACAGGGCCCCAAGCAAGATTCATTTTGGTTACAGGATGGCTTGGCCATCTCTTTTGAGGATGTTATTCGGGACAATGGCAGGTCTGTTTCATCCCAAGACCTTCAGGAACATCATGAACAAGTATCTGCAGCCCTTGGCCCTCTTGGTGAGCGCATTGGGTCTTTATGTGGGCGCTGCCGTGGCGCAGGGCACCCTGCGCAATGAGGTGATCAAGCCCTTGGCGGCCGCCCAAGAGGCGATCAAGAACAACCAGAACGATCAAGCTTTGGGTTTGTTGCGTGATGCTTTGGCGGTGCCCCAGCTCACAGCGGCTGAAAAAAACATGATTTCTCGCACACAAGCGGTGGCGGCCTTGCGGACTCAAAAATGGACCATCGCAATAGAGGCCTTGGAGTCTTTGGTCACCTCAGCCGATGTGCCGCAAGCGGACAAGCGGCCATTACTCGAATCCTTGATCAATGCCAGCTTGCAAACGAAGGATGACGCACGGGTGGTGAAATGGGCCCGGCAATTCATGCAAGACGGGGGCGCCAACCCCGCCGTTCATCTCGCGATGTTGCAGTCATTGACAGCCTCGGGACAGCATGCAGAAGTGGTGCGTGTGATGCTCACCAAAATTCGCCAGGACGCTTCGGCCCAACAGAAAACCTCTGAGTCGGAGCTTCGCACCTTGGCGTTCAGTTACCGCCAGCTCAAGGACGATGCTGGGTACATGAACACCCTCAAGCAGTTGTTGTCAAACTACCCCAGTAAAGCTTATTGGGCCGAAGTGATCGGCCGCATGTCACAACAAGCGGGCTTGAATGCCCGATTGGAGTTGGACCTGTACCGATTGTTGGAGCAAACAGACAACATGGAAGATGCGGCTGAATACGTGGAAATGGCCACATTGGCTTTGAAGGCTGGCTTACCTTCTGAGGCGGTGCGCGTCATGACCAAAGGCTTTGCGGTCGGCATCTTAGGCCAAGGCGCCGAGGCGGCCGCACAGACCAAGTTGCTGACAGATGCCCAGAAAAAAGTCCAGGAAGACGATGCGTTGTTCGCGCAATTAGAGAAGTCGGCCAAAGACGGCGTTTCATGGGCAGCTGTGGGTGATGTTTATTTTTCGCGCCAAAACTGGAAGGCCGCCCATGCGGCGTACACCCAGGCGATGGCGCTCGGTGGACTGCGGCGGGAATATGAAGTGCGTTTGCATGACGGGATCAGCCTGGCCCAAGCGGGGCAGAAGGTTGCGGCTCGCCAACAATTGTCTTTGGTGAGTGGCGACGTCACGGCGGTTGAGTTGGCCGCGCTGTGGACCATTTTGTCGCGCTGATTTCGGCCCAAGTTGCCGTTTGAGTTGGCGGGCCGACAGCTGCGGTTAAAAACCAGTACAAACCCTATTGCAATCGATTGCAATAGGCGGTAGATTCACAGAATCTTTTTCGGTGCTGTCCACGGCGCCCACCATTTATCTGTCCTATGACCACTTCATTGAGCATGAATCTACCGCGCTTGTCCATTTGGCAGATCGTGCAAATGAACATTGGCTTCTTGGGTTTGCAGTTCAGCTTTGGTTTGCAGCAAAGCAATATGAGCCCGATCTACAGCTATTTGGGGGCAGATGAAGCGGTGTTGCCTTTGCTGGCCTTGGCCGGGCCTGTCACGGGTTTGTTGGTTCAGCCCATCGTGGGGGCCATGAGTGACAGAACCACATCGCGCTGGGGCAGACGCACACCTTATTTCTTCATCGGCGCGGTGCTGTGCTCCTTGTGCTTGCTGGTGATGCCTTACAGCTCGGCGCTGTGGATGGCGGCCAGCTTGCTTTGGATTTTGGATGCGGCCAACAACATCACCATGGAGCCGTATCGGGCGTATGTGAGTGATCGCCTGCCCAAGGATCAGCATGCCATGGGATACCTGACCCAAAGCGCCTTCACTGGGCTGGCGCAAACCTTGTCCTATCTGGCGCCCTCCATCATGGTGTGGATGGGCATGAACAAGGACGCGGTGGGTGGAAATCACATTCCACAAATCACCCAGGTGGCCTTCATCATCGGTGCCTTGTTGTCGGTGTCCACCATGGTGTGGTCGATCTGGAAAGTTCCAGAATTACCGGTGTCGCCAGAAGCGATGGCGGCCATGAAGGCCAAGCAAAAGGGCTGGCTCAGCACCTTGAAAGAAATCTCGGATGCCATCAAAGAGATGCCACAAGCCATGCGTCAATTGGCCTGGATGAAATTGTTTCAGTGGTACGCCATGATGTGCTACTGGCAATATGTCACCTACGCCATTGCCAGAAACTTGTTCGATACCTCTGACCCCACCAGCACGGGTTTCAGGGACGCGGTGTTGGTCAACGGTCAAATTGGCGGCTTCTACAACGCTGTGGCATTTGTGGCGGCTCTGGCCATGGTGCCATTCACACGCAAATGGGGCGCTGGGAAGATGCACGCGCTGTGCTTGGTGGCGGCGGGTCTGGGCATGATGGCCATTCCACAAATTCAGAGCCAGGCCATGTTGTTCATTCCCATGATCGGTATTGGCCTCGGATGGGCGAGCATCATGGGTAACCCTTATGTCATGTTGGCCCGCAGCATTCCTGCTGAAAGAACAGGCGTTTACATGGGCATCTTCAACATGTTCATCGTGATCCCCATGATGATCCAGGGCTTGACCTTGCCCTTGATTTACCGTCCTTTGTTGGGTGGCGATCCACGCAATGTGCTCGTCCTCGCAGGGTGCTTGCTCATCGTGGCGGCCTTGGCTACTTTGCGTGTCAAGGTGCCAGAGCCCGAAGCATCCCGCCCGGCATAACAAGCTCATCAAAAGTTGCAGTTGAATCCAGCAGTAGAAAATAAAAACCATGCGCAATGAAGTCCAATTGATCACCTACGTGGACCGTTTTGGCGGCCAGACATTGACGGAGCTCCAAGAGCTGTTGGCAGGGCCACTTCTAGGCGCATTTGGCGGGGTGCATTTGCTGCCCTTCTTTTATAAGATAGACGGTGCAGATGCGGGTTTTGATCCCATTGACCATACGCGCGTGGACGACAGGTTGGGCGACTGGAGTGACATTCGAAAACTGTCCAGCAACATCGCGGTGATGGCCGATGTGATCGTCAACCACATGTCTTCAGAATCGCCTCAGTTCTTGGACTACTCACAAAAGGGCAGTGCATCAGAATACAACGGACTGTTCTTGACGATGGAGGCGGTTTTTCCGGAGGGTGCGACCGAAAAGGATTTGCTGGCGGTGTACCGTCCACGCCCAGGCATGCCCTTCACGGTGACCACATTGGCCAACGGCGAGCGGCGTTTGTTGTGGACGACGTTCACCCCTCAGCAAATTGACATTGATGTCCAGACGCCAGCAGGCCAAGCCTATCTGGAATCCATCTTGCAAAAACTCTCGCAAAGCGGCGTCACCATGGTGCGCTTGGATGCGGTGGGCTATGCGATCAAGAAGGCGGGCACGAACTGCTTCATGATGCCCGAGACCTTTGAATTCATCAAAGCTTTCGCGCAGCGTGGCCGCGAGCTGGGCCTGGAAGTGCTGGTGGAAATCCACTCGTATTACAAACGCCAGATGGAGATCGCCCAGCAAGTCGACTGGGTGTATGACTTTGCTTTGCCCCCGCTTGTTTTGCATGCATTGGAGTTTGGACGCAGCGGTCCCTTGATGAACTGGATTGCACAACGGCCCAACAACGCCGTGACGGTTTTGGATACGCATGACGGCATCGGCATCATCGACATTGGGGCGGATGCCACGGACCGAGTGAACAACCCGGGCTTGGTGCCTCCGCAAGAGCTGGATGAGTTGGTGGAACGCATCCATCGCAACTCACAAGGACAAAGCCGCCAAGCCACAGGTGCCGCCGCCTCCAATTTGGATTTGTACCAAGTCAACTGCACCTTCTTTGATGCACTGGGCCGCAATGGGTCAGCCTATTTGGTGGCGCGTGCGATTCAGTTCTTTGTGCCGGGTATTCCTCAGGTTTATTACGTGGGCTTGCTCGCGGGTGAAAATGACATGGACTTGTTGGCTCAATCCAAAGTGGGGCGTGACATCAATCGTCACTATTATTCGCGTGAGGAGGTGCTGGCCGACATGAACAAGCCCGTTGTTCAGCGCTTGATCGATTTGATGCGGTTTCGAAATTCCCACTTGGCCTTTGGTGGATCATTCACAAGCGCCGCGCCTGCACCCCATTTGTTGACCCTCAGCTGGCGGCACCAAGCGGCCTATGCCCGACTCGAGGTCGATTTGTTGACCAAGTCGGGTCGAATACTTGCAAGCGCAGTGAGCGGCGGTCCGGAGTGGGTGTTTGAATTGAAGTGATCCGGGCATCCAAGCATGTCTAAAGCCAGTCAAGCATGACTGGCTTTTTTTTGGCGCAATGAAGTTCGATCAGAAGCACGGCTGAAGGAGGAGCTCAATAACGCACAGGGCATCTTGAAATGGAGCCGATGTCAGAGTTGGCGGATTTGATCGGTTCGGCCGGATCAGACGTGGCTCGAATGGGAAAGGTTCACATGCAAATTTTTCACTCAGCAAATTGACCCCAAAAAAAAGACCACCCGAAGGTGGTCTTTGAATTGTTTAACCTTGCTGTAATTGAAGTGGTGTCAGAACTGGTATTTCAAACCCACTTTGGCTGAACGACCGTTGATGGAGCGAGCGGCCATGCGACCATCGTTGATCTCGGTGTAGCCCAGCGTGTTGGTCAGGTTGTAAACACCCAAAGAAGCGATCAAATCCTTGCTGATCGTGTAATTGGCGAAAGCGTTGACGACCGTGTAAGCAGGCAATGTGGCTTCAAAGGGGGTGCCCTGTGCGTCCTTGGCGCTGGAAGAGCCCACGATGGCCGCGCCCACAGTGACTGCGCCAGATGAGTAAGTGGGGCTCAACTGGTACACCACTTTGGCTTGACGGTTGGGGGTCAGGCCGCTGCTGACAATTTTGGCATCGGTGACAGTGACGCCGCCGTTGATGCGGAACGACCCCATCTTGTAACCGGCTTCGAGTTCGATACCGGAGGCATCGTACTTGTTGGCGGTGCTCTTTTGGGTTGTCGCGTCGAAGTTGCTTTCGTCGGTCTTGGCCTTGAACACGGTGATGAAGGTGCTCAAATTCCCTTGACGCATTTTGACACCACCTTCGTACTGCTGAACGGTGTTGATCGGGACAACGCCAGCACCACCGGCCATGGGCACAGCGGCTGAACCGAACATGATGCGGTCGGCATTGAACGCGACGCCTTCGCTGATGCGAGCAAACACAGCCATGTCTTTGTTCAGCTGGTAGTTGGCTCCAAAGGAGTAAGACGTGTTGTTCTTCTTGTAGTTGATGGTTTTGGCGTTGCCTGGACGGAACTCGTTGTTAACAGCTTGGTTGTAGGAGCCGGTGGCCACTTGACTGTCTTGACGGACGCTGCCATCCAGCGCCCATGGACCTTTTTCCCAACCCACCACTGCGTAGGGCGATGTGGTGTTGTAGGTCGCGTCGATTGCGCGTGTGCAGCAACCACCCCATACATCAGAGCCCAAGGCCGTGGCACCGTAGCTGTTGGTGCTGCTGTTGGCCAGCAGAGCTGGATTGTTGTCGGTGGCTTGCATCAAGTATTGGTTGAAGTTCCAGGTCAAACCGACTTTTTGAACATTCAGGAACAAGCCAAAGGTCGTGTTGATTTTGGCACCATCGGCTTGAGCGAAAGATTTGCTCAACTTGACGTCATTGGTCGTGCTGCCCATGTCATCCATGGAGGTGTTGAACACGGTATTGGTGAATGCATTGCCGGTGTAGCTTTGGCCGGCTTTCGGGCCTGTGGCGTATGTGGTGCCTGCTGCGGCGGGGGCGACATCGTCAGCAGGGAACAAGCCAATGAAACGGCCACTCATGTTGGAGTGACGGAACTTCTCGCTCATTTTCCAGCCGTTGGCCAATTTCAATTCGGCTTCAACGCCAAAGGAATTTTGTTTGACACGCAGACCATCGTTCACATCGGTGTTGGTGAATGTGTTGTCTTTGGTCAGGGTGCGATCTTTCACCCAGTATGGTGAATACATACTGGCAACTCGGGGATCGATGCCGGGCAATTCACTGACTTTGCCGTTGGCGATGCGAACGGGGACGGGCATGTACAGGGGACTTTGGTCATCCAAAGATTTGAAATTCAAGCGAACAAAGCCGTTGTCCAATTCTTGGGTGATGTTGGCCTTGATTTGACCGCCTTGCTTGCTGTTGCCTGTGGCATTGCGAGGACCTTCGCCATTGTGGGTGTAGCCACCCACAAAGAAACGTGTTTTGTCGCTGAGCTTGCCGCTGTAGTCGAAGTCAAGGCGTTTTTCGTTGTAATTCAAGCCTGTGGTGATGCCAATGCTGCCACCTGGCTCATCACCGGTTTTGCTGATGAAGTTGATGATGCCGCCGGGCGCGTTGGTTGCCAAGGTCGAAGCGGAGCCTCCACGAACCACTTCAAGGCTTTCAACGGAGTTGTCAGCGCGAAGGAACATGTCTGGGGTGGAAAAAGCCACATCGCCAAACAGCATGACGGGCAAGCCATCTTCTTGGAATTGAACATAGCGGGATCCGCCAGCCGAGATGGGCAAACCACGCACGGTGACGTTGGCGTTACCACCACCACCGCTGGATTCTGCGCGGATACCGGGGATGGAGCGCAGGATGTCCGAGGCATTGGTGGGTTGGCCTTGCAGGATCTGTTCAGAAGCGACCGTTGAAATGGAGCTCGACTGCTTCATTTTGCTGGCGCCTGTGGCGGTGCCTGTGACGACAACTTCGTCCAATTTCAGGGTGTCATTGTTGCTTTGCGCATGGGCCACGCTCAGCTGAAAAATGGCGAGCGCAGCGGCTGCCGCCACTTGGGTGGGGGTGGCAATTTTACGGATGGTCATTGAGTGGTCTCCAAAATATTGAAACGATTGCAAGCACCCACAATGGACTTTTGCAATGAATGATCCAGGGTGTCACAAACAAGAGTCACACGATGGATAAATGACATTTTGATAATCTATGAAAACGATTGCAATCATCGTTTACGAAATCTTTTCATGGGAGAGGCTGGGTTTGCGAAGCATTTACCTCTAGAAACAGCCAAAAACTAGGACTTTCCCTAATGTGTAAGATGAGCAACATTCGTGAGATCTCCAGGATTTTTGAGGGGGCTGGTATTTTCCCTAGGTATCATCAAAGTTGAATTGTGAGTATCATGCAAACGATTGCATAAAGAAAATTTTAATACAAGGAGAATTGAAACAATGGACGATTACGCCAGCCGGCAAAGAAAGCCGACCAAGCACCTGATCGGGTTCGGGCTGGTGGTGGTATTGCATCTTTTGTTCTTTTGGGCCATCAGCTCGGGCTTGGCCCGCACTGTTGTCAAAAAGATCCAGGGTCCGGTTGAGGCGGTCCTGCTGGAAGATACCAAGCCGGATATCCCGCCGCCACCGCCACCGCCACCGCCGCCCAAAAATGCACCTCCACCACCGCCACCAGCCTATGTCCCGCCGGTGGATGTTCAAGTGACCAATGCGGCGCCATCAGCGAATGCGATTGCAGCGGTCTCCGCTGTTCCGCCACCTGCACCCGTGGCGCCCACACCTGCGCCAGCACCCGTTGCACCAGCACCTGCACCAGCACCTGTTGTCAAAGCTGAGCCCGTGCGAGTTGCAGCGGTGGTCAACTCAGCCAATTGCGAAAAGCCCGATTACCCCAGCGCGTCCCGTCGTCTGGAAGAGGCGGGCACAGTGACACTGCGGTTCCTCGTGGGTGTGGATGGCAAAGTCATCCAGGCCGAGGTGGAGAAATCTTCAGGCTTTAAACGTCTGGATGAAGCGGCCAGAGCCGGTTTGTCGCGCTGCGCCTTCAAGCCTGCCACCGTCGATGGCAAACCTGAGCAAGGTTGGGCCACCATGAAATACACCTGGCGACTGGAATGATCCAGCCGCATAGTTCAAACATCCAATAAACGTCAGTTCATCCATTCAGAGGAGTCCCTCCCCATGTTCAAACCATCTTGCAAACACATCTCTATCGCCACTGTCATTGCCACGTTGATGGCGGCGGGATCGGCCATGGCACAAGCGGCAGATGCGGCCGCAGCCGCCTCCGCCCCCGTGGTCGCCGCAGCGGCCGCAGCCGCAGAAGAAAATCCCTACGGCCTGAGTGCTTTGTGGGCACAAGGCGATGCTGTTGCGAAAGGCACTCTGCTGATTTTGGTATTGATGAGCATGGCTTCTTGGTATGTCATCTTCACCAAATACGCAGAGCAATCCAAATTGAACAAGCAAGCTAAAGCCGCACAAGAAAGCTTCTGGTCCGCCAACACGGTTGAGCAGGGCAAAGACACTTTGCAAGAAGGTTCGGCCTTCCGCTTCATTGCCGAGAAGGGTCTGGAGGGCGCTTCTAAGCACACCGGTTTGCTGGGCGCAGTGGACTTCAACGAGTGGGTGACCATGAGCATCCAGCGTGCCATTGGCAATGTGCAAAGCCGCATGCAAGACGGCTTGGCGGTCTTGGCCACTGTGGGGTCCACAGCGCCCTTTGTGGGCTTGTTCGGTACCGTGTGGGGCATTTACCACGCGCTGGTCAAGATCGGCATCTCTGGCCAGGCCTCGATTGACAAGGTCGCTGGTCCTGTGGGTGAGGCCTTGATCATGACCGCCATCGGTTTGGCTGTGGCGGTGCCTGCTGTGCTCGGCTACAACTGGTTGGTGCGTCGTAACAAGGCCGTGATGGAACAAGTCAACGCGTTTGGCTCTGACTTGCACGCTGTTTTGTTGGGTTCCGCTAAGAAGTAAACCCCTTCGTTAAGGGATCGCCTGCACAACAGCGGTCCTGACCGATCACAGAAGGAGCCAACATGGCCATGAACGTAGGCGAAGCCGATGACGAGATCATCGGCACCATCAACACCACACCCTTGGTGGATGTGATGCTGGTGCTCTTGATCATCTTCTTGATCACCATCCCTGTGGTGACCACCTCTGTCAAGGTGGACTTGCCCAAAGAAAAGAACGTGGTGCGCGAGACCAAGCCCGAAAACGTGATCATCTCAGTGGACAAGGCCGGCACCATCTATCTGTATGACACCAAGATCAAGAACAGCAATGATCTGATTGAGCGCATGAAGAAATTCTCGGTGATGAAACCTCAACCCGAGGTGCAGATCCGGGGCGACGGCCAAAGTGATTTCGAGTCGGTGGGCCGCGTGATGTACGCGGTTCAGCGTGCAGGCATCACCAAAGTCGGCTTCATCACCGAGCCCGGTAACTGAAGGAGCAGAGCATGGGAATGAACGTAGGAACGAGTTCCAGCGACGAGCCAGAAGTCATGATCGACATGAACACCACACCTTTGATTGACGTGATGTTGGTGTTGTTGATCATGTTGATCATCACGATCCCGGCGCAGCTGCATTCGGTGAATCTGGACATGCCGGTGCCGACCAATGCGCCCAAGAAGGCCGATCCGGTGGTGATCAAAATCGATGTGGATGCGGCCAGCGTGATCAATTGGAATGGCACACCCGTCACCCGATCAGAACTGGAAGCGAAGCTGGCTGAAGCATCAGCGCAGCAGCCGCAACCTGAATTGCACATTCGCTCTCATGCGAAAGCGAAATACGAAGCGGCTGCGGCCGTGATGGCCAATGCACAGCGCATGGGCTTGACCAAATTGGGCATTGTTGGCTCGGAGCAGTTTGCCAACTAAAGACGCTCCATCAAGTTGTTCAGTGTGTTTCTTCCAAGGAAACCTTATGCCCCTACCCTCGTGGGTAGGGGCGTTTTTTTGATTTAACATGGATTGAACTTTGAGAGACCTTGAATGGCAAAAGCAGAACCAGAAAAGCGCAAGATCCAAATGGCCGATATCGCCCGTTTGGCGGGTGTGTCGACGGCAACCGTTTCCCGAGCCCTCAATGGCAGCTCGTTGATCAACGAAGAAACGCGCTTGCGCATCATTGAGTTGGCTCGATCGCTCAACTACACCATCAATCTGGGTGCGCAAAATTTGCGCAAAGGCGACAACACCACGATCGGGGTGGTGATCCCCTACGACTCGGCGAATCGGCAAAGCATTTCCGATCCATTTTTTCTGGGCATGCTCGGTAGCTTGGCGGATGCGCTGACCGACCGCCAATATGACATGCTGCTGTCCCGTGTCGATGCAGACCATCTGGACCGTGTCTCAGCGCTGTACGACTCGGGTCGGGTGGGCGGCATCATTGTGATTGGCCAATGGGGCCACCACGACCAACTCAATGAATTGGCACGACAGCGCCTGCCTTTTGTGGCTTGGGGGGCGCAGTTGCCCAATCAGTTGTATTGCAGTGTGGGCGGTGACAACGCCAGCGGTGGACAGTTGGCCGCAGAACATTTATTGGGATTGGGTCGCCAGCGCATCGCATTCATGGGTGAGAGGTCCTTGCCAGAACCCGAAAAACGGTACGCGGGCTATCAGAAAGCGTTGCGCAAGGCCGGCATGAAAATGGACCCGGCTTTGTACATTCCTTCGTCTTTCGCCCCCCTTGCAGCACAAGACGCTTTGCGCATGCACCTGGACCGTCATGGCCTGAACTTTGATGCCTTGGTGGCGGCCAGTGACTTGATCGCCATCAGCGCTTTGGGCGTGTTGCGCGAAAGGGGTTACCGAGTTCCCGAAGATGTGAGTGTGGTGGGCTATGACGATGTCGAGCCTGCTGCCCACAGCTTCCCTCCCTTGACGACGGTGCGTCAGCCCTTGGATTTGGCCGGTGTTCACCTGGTCGACAGTTTGCTGCGCATCATGGCAGGTGAAAAACCCGAATCTGATTTGTTGCCGACCAAGTTGGTGGTCCGTGAATCAACGAAGGCGGTTTGAACGAATCACAAATGGTTGAGGTGGTCGCTTGGCGTCACCCATTTGCCGCTCGCCTGTGATGGACCAATCGCAGTGCTGCACTTGCATCTCTCCCAGCCAAGTGGCCGCGATGCGCTGGCCGTCGTGTGACTCTTCCAGGGTGAAATCCCGCCCGTCCAGGTCAGCCACCACGGGGTAGCGCAGCGCCCCTTGTGTGAGTTCACCACGCAGGCTGCCCTGGTGCTCGGGGTGCGGGCCGAGTTGCAGTGACCAGTGAGTGCCTGCGCTGTCCAGTTTTACCGTCCAAACGCCGTGCAGTTGTTCGGGCTTGAGGTCGGCAGCCGACGGGCAAGCGGGCGGCAAGTTGGTGCAGCCCGCCAGGACAAAAAGTGCGGCCATGCTGGTGATGGCCCAAAGACGCTGGTGATGTGTGCTCATGTTTTGGCCTGTGCAGCCGCTGCCGTCGACGCGGCAGCGCGTTGGGCAAATTCGGCCCGCAGCGCTTTGAGTTTTTCGCGCGGGTCTTCTTTGGTGGTGTTTTCGTCCAGCCGCATTTCGGCGATGAAGCGGCTGGGCAGTGCGGCCACGGTTTCGCGGCCTTTTTTGCGGCGTTTGGTCCAGCTCACAGCCAGACTGCGCTGGGCGCGGGTGATGCCCACGTACATCAGGCGGCGCTCTTCTTGCAGGCGCAGCATGATGCCTTCCTGGCTGGCGCCTTCGGTGGTGTTGTCGTCGCCCAGTTTGAAAGGCAGCAAGCCCTCGTTCACGCCCACCAGGGTCACATGCGGCCACTCCAGACCTTTGGAGGCGTGCAAGGTGGACAGCGTGACCACGTTCTGGTCTTTCTCGCGCTCGCTCAGCGTGGAAATCAGCGAGATGGTCTGCGCCACCTCGAGCAGGTTTTTGGTCTCGGTCGTTTCGGCCCCGGTGGCGTCCTCGATCTCGCCACCGCAACGCCCGGCCATCCAGTCGCAAAACTCCAGCACATTGGTCCAGCGGGCCGAGGCCACTTTTTCGTTGTCCTCGCCGTCGTACAGGTGCGACTCGTAGCCAATCTCCTGGAGCCATTCGAGCAAAAACGCCAGCGCCGCCTCTTTGCCCAGGGTTTGGCGTGCACGGTACTCGAGGTCGTTGATGTAGCGGCCAAACTCGTGCAGACCCGTCACGGCGCGGGCATTCACGGCGCTGGGCAGGCTGCCCGCAAACAGGGCCTCGAACAGGCTCAACTTGTATTGCGTGGCAAAGGTGCCCAGCTGGCCCAGTGTCTGGTGGCCAATGCCACGTTTGGGGCTGGTGATGGCGCGCAAAAATGCCGGGTCGTCGTCGTTGTTGATCCATAGGCGAAACCAGGCGCACAGGTCCTTGATCTCGGCTTTGTCAAAAAAGCTCTGCCCGCCCGAGACCTTGTAGGGAATGTTGGCGCGGCGCAGCGCTTGCTCAAAGGGACGCGCCATGTGGTTGGCCCGGTACAGGATGGCAAAGTCCTTGAACTCGCGGTGCTTGGACGGGTTGAGCTGACCACCGCGAATCGACTGGATGCGGGCAATGGCCCGGTCGGCCTCGTGCTCTTCGTTCACGGCATCGACCACGCGCACCGGCTCGCCCTCACCCAGTTCCGAAAACAGCGTTTTGGGAAACAGCTTGGGGTTGGGCTGGATCACGTTGTTGGCCGCACGCAAGATGGCGCTGGTGGAGCGGTAGTTTTGCTCCAGCTTGATGACTTTCAAATTTGGAAAGTCCACTGGCAAGCGCTTCAAGTTGTCGAGCGTCGCGCCGCGCCAGCCGTAAATCGACTGGTCGTCGTCGCCCACCGCCGTGAAGCGGGCCCGCTCGCCCACCAGGTGTTTCAGCACCTCGTATTGCGTGGCGTTGGTGTCTTGGTATTCGTCCACCAGCACATGGCCCATATTGGCTTGCCAGCGCTCGCGCACTTCGGGGTAGTCGGCCAGCAGTTTCAGAGGCATGCCAATCAGGTCGTCAAAGTCCACGCTTTGGTAGGCCGTCAGCCGCTCTTGGTACAGCGCCATGATGCGGGCAATCACGCGGGCGTTGTCGTCAGGCGCTTGGGCCGCGGCCTGCTCGGCATTCAGGCCCATGTTCTTCCACAGGCTGATGGTCCATTGCCACTGGCGGGCGGTGGCCGCGTCGGTGGTGCCCCCGCAATCTTTCAAGATGCTGGTCACATCGTCCGCGTCCATGATGCTGAACTGTGGCTTGAGCCCCAACACCTGCCCGTCTTCGCGCATGATGCGCACACCCAAGGCGTGGAAGGTGCACACCGTCACATCCTTGGCCGCCTTGCCAATCAAATCTTTGGCACGCTCGCGCATCTCGGCCGCGGCCTTGTTGGTGAAGGTGATGGCGGCGATGCGCTTGGGCTCCAGCCCGGCTTCGATCAGGCGCCCGATTTTGTGCGTGATCACCCGCGTCTTGCCCGAACCCGCTCCAGCCAACACCAGGCAAGGGCCGGAGACATAGTTCACGGCTTCGAGTTGGGCGTTGTTGAGTCCGGCTGACATGGGCAGGTGTGGCGATCAGGGCAAAGCGGGCCATCATAGCGGTGTTGCGCCTGGCCACCCGCTTGGTGGCGCCATCACGGCCTGCGAAGACCGCTGTGATGTGGCCTTGGCGCTGGCCTCGCCTGTCCGGGCTGCGACTGCCGGCCACTGACTGCGACAGAGGCGTCTACTGGTTTACCCCGACAATCGGAGCATGCTTGAAATTTTGCGTGTCACCTTCCCCTTCTTTGCCCTGGTCTTGTGCGGTTACGTGGCGGCTCGGCTGCGGCTCTTGCCACTGGAGGCCATTCCTGGCCTGAATGGCTTTGTGCTGTTTTTTGCCCTGCCCTGCATGTTGTTCCGTTTTGGGGCCGACACGCCGATTGCCCAGTTGCTCGACGCCGGGGTGTTTTTCACGTATTTGTTTTGCGCCTTGGTGATCGTGGCGTTCAGCATCGCCATCAGCCTCAATGCCAGCATCCGCTGGAACGATGCGTCGTTGGGGGCGTTGGTGGCGGCCTTTCCGAACACAGGCTTTATGGGTGTGCCCTTGCTGGTGGCTTTGCTTGGGGCGCAGGCGGTGGGGCCAGCCATCGTGACCATCGTGGTCGATCTGGTGATCACCTCCTCGCTGTGTGTGGCCTTGTCGCGCATGGACGCGGCCGGGCAGCATGGTGCGGCGGTGGCCGCCCGCAAGGCGCTGGCCGGGGTGCTGCGCAACCCCATGCCCTGGGCCATCAGCCTGGGCGCCGCGTTTTCGTTCTGGAGCTTGGAGTTGATCGGTCCGGTGAACAAGACCGTGAGCCTGCTGGCCGATGCGGCTTCGCCTGTGGCGCTGTTCACCATCGGTGCGGTGCTGGCCCGCTCGCAAATGCTGGCGCACGAGCGCCCTGATGGGCCTTTGCGCAGCGCCGATTACCTGCCCATTGCGCTGATCAAGTTGGTGCTGCACCCGGTGCTGGTGCTGCTGGTCGGTTTGACGGCCATTCAGTGGGGTGTGCCGATCGAGCCCTTTGCCCTGCAGGTGATGGTGCTGGTTGCTGCCTTGCCCAGCGCCAGCAATGTGTCACTGCTGGCCGAGCGATTGGGGGCGGACAACGGGCGCATCGCCCGCATCATTTTGGTGACCACGGCAGCGGCGTTCTTGACCTTCTCGGGGGCGGTGGCGTTTTTCAAGATGTGAACGCCGCCGATGGGGGCCAAGCGGGGCTCAGAAGGCTTCAGATGGCCTGAGGGTCCACGTCCACCAGCCAGCGGATCACGCCTTTGTGCTCGGGTTGGCTGCGCATTTGGTGCAGCACGCCGTGCAAGTGCCACAGCATTTTTTGCAGCGCCATGCGGTTCGGACTTTCCAGCAGCATTTGGGCACGTTCCACATCGGCCACACGCTGCATGCTCATGGGCACGGCCGGATACACACTCACCTGCAACACCAAGTCGGCGGTTTCGGGATCGGCACTCAGTTGCGCCTCCAAGGTTTCGCGGGCCGCATTCAACAGCGCTTGGGCGGCTTCTTGGCTGCGAGCGTCGGCCCGCAGCAGGGCTTGGTGGCTGATGGGGGGCAGGTCGGCGGCGGTACGCTCGGCCAACTCGCTCGCCGCAAAGGCCGGGTAGTCGTGTTGTTTGAGCGCCTCGAACAGGGCGTGAGTGGGGTGAAAGGTCTGCACCCACATCTCACTCGTGGCGCTTTGGGCGGCGTCGCGCCCGGCACGGCCTGCCGCCTGCATGAGCAGCGCAAACAAGCGCTCAGGCGCCCGAAAGTCGCTCGAAAACAGCGCGGTGTCGGGGTTGACCGCCGCCACCAAGGTGATACGCCGAAAGTCGTGCCCTTTGGCGATCATTTGGGTGCCTACCAGCACATCCACTTCGCCCGAATGCACCTGGGCCAATTGGCTCTCCAGGGCGCCTTTGAGGCGGGTGGTGTCGGCGTCGATGCGGGCAATGCGCACGGGGGTGCCGTCGGGGCGCAAGACATGGGCCAGCAATTCGCCCAGGTGTTCTTCGAGCTGCTCCGTGCCGCGGCCAATCGGGGCGATGTCGGCGTTGCCGCATTCAGGACAGGCGCGGGGGACGCGTTCGGTCAGGCCGCAGTGGTGGCAGCGCAGGGTGCGGTCAATTTTGTGGAACACCCGGAACGCGCTGCAGTGCTTGCATTCGCTTTTCCAGCCGCAGTCGGCGCAGTGCAGCACGGGCGCATAGCCTCGGCGGTTGAGCAGCAGCATGCATTGCTCGCCACGTTCCACCCGCTCCTGGATGGCGGCCACCAGCGGGGCCGACAAGATGGTGCGGCGCGGTTGTTTGTTCATGTCGACCCGGCGCACCTTGGGCAGCAGGCCGGTGCCAATGCGGGAGGGCATCAACAGGCGTTGGTAGCGTCCACCGGGGTCTTCGGCATGGGCTGGGCGGCTGTGGTGCCAGCTCTCGAGCGACGGTGTGGCCGAAGCCAGCAGCACCTGGGCATTTTGCAAACGCCCACGGTAGACCGCCAGATCGCGGGCGGAGTAGCGTGCGCCTTCTTGTTGTTTGTAGCTGGGGTCGTGTTCTTCGTCGACCACGATCAGCTTCAGGTGCGGCATGGACGCAAAGATGGCCATGCGCGTGCCCAGCACGATGCGGGCGTGGCCCGCGTGCGCGGCCAGCCAGGCTTTGAGGCGCTGGGCGGGCGTCATGCCGCTGTGCATGGACACCACCGCCTCAGAGCCAAAACGGGCCCGCACCCGTTCTTCGAGTTGGGGCGTGAGGTTGATCTCGGGCACCATGATCAAGGCTTGGGCCTGCGGGTCGGTCGCCAGCATGCGTTCCACGGCTTGCAAATACACCTCGGTCTTGCCGCTGCCGGTGCTGCCAAACAGCAAAAACGGCCCGCTGCCTGAGGCCATTTGGTCCAGCACGGCGCTTTGTTCTGGAGAGAGGGCCGGGCCGGGCGTGGTTTGCACCGCCCGCTCGGTGTTTTGTTTTTTCAGGCGACGCGCCAGTTGTTCGCTGGTCAAGTCGCGCAGTTGCGGCGGCAAGGCCGACAGGGCCACTTCGCCCAGCGAGCGCTGGTAGTACTGGGCCGAAAACTGCACCAATTGCCGCCAGGCGTCACCCAACGGGGGCAGATCTTGCAGGACGCTGGAGACATCGCGCACCGATGAAGGCGGCAAGTCCGGAGCGGCAGAGGAAACCGACCACACCACGCCCAACAAGTCGCGCCGCCCCAGCGGCACCCGCACCAGTTGCCCGGGCTGCAGGGCCTGTTGGCTGCGGTAGCTCAGCAGCCCACCTACCTGGCTGTGGGCAGGCGTTTGAAGGGCAATTTCAATCCAAAGTGGTTCAGTCAGAGTCAATGTGATTCGAACAAATTTAGAAATTTTGATGGTTAGGTGAAGTCTTGAAAGCGGAGCTAAGTGCTTGATTTTTAAGTGCTTTGCGGGTCATCCAGAAAATCTGTGGATAACTTTGTTGAAAACTCGTCACCAAGGCCGCGAAAGCCTTAAAAATCAAGGCTTTTGCTGGATTGCTCATCAGATGGGCATTGAAAATTACATCAATAAAATCAATGACTTAGCTCGCACCCATGTCGGACTGATTCATAAGGGTGTGGAGAAATTTCCAAAAGTCGAAGGACCAAATTTTGTGCATAAGTCAAGAGGAGAAGCCGATTTTTTTTGAAAATATTCCGACTTGTTTGTTGTTTTTATGCCTGCTGAGGCCTTCGGTTTTCAGACGCCCTGACGCAGCTTGCGCGAATGGCTGTGTACCGCCTCCACCAGCGCCGTCACATGTTCGGGCGGGGTGTATTGGCTGATGCCGTGGCCCAGGTTGAAGATGTGTGTGGGGCCTGTGGTTGAGCGGTCGGTGTGCGGCGTGCCAAAGCTGTCCAGCACCCGGTGCACTTCGGTCGCGATCTGCGCGGGCGGGGCAAACAAGATGTTCGGGTCGATGTTGCCTTGCAGCGCTTTGCCCGTGCCGCCGACTTGGCCGCCCACGAGTGCGCGGGCACGGCCCAGGTTCATGGTCCAGTCCAGGCCCAGCACGTCGCAGTTCAGGCCCGCCATCTCGGGCAGCCACAGGCCCCCGCCCTTGGTGAAGACGATGCTGGGGATGCGCTGGCCGTTGTGCTCGGTCTTCAGTTGCGAGAGGACGCGTGCGGTGTAGGCCATGCTGAACTGCTGGAAAGCCCCATCGGCCAGCACGCCGCCCCAGCTGTCGAAAATCATGGCCGCTTGGGCACCCGCTTCGATTTGGGTGTTCAGGTACAGGGCCACGGCATCTGCGTTGATCTCCAAAATGCGGTGCATCAGGTCCGGACGGCTGTACATCAAGGTCTTCACATGCCGGTAGTCGTCAGAGCCCGCACCCTCGACCATGTAGCACGCCAGCGTCCAGGGGCTGCCGGAAAAACCGATCAAGGGCACACGGCCGTTGAGTGCCTTGCGGATGCTGGTGACCGCATCGAACACATAGCGCAGCTTGTTCATGTCGGGCACGGCGAGGTCTGCCACAGCCGCTTCGTCGCGCACATTCTTGGCAAAGCGCGGGCCTTCGCCTTGTGCAAACGACAGGCCCAGGCCCATGGCGTCGGGCACGGTGAGGATGTCACTGAACAAGATGGAGGCGTCGAGCGGGTAACGGTCCAGGGGCTGCAGCGTCACTTCGGTGGCGTAATCCACGTTGGTGGCCAGGCCCATGAAGCTGCCGGCCTTGGCGCGGGTGGCGCAGTACTCGGGCAAATACCGCCCAGCTTGGCGCATGAGCCAGACGGGGGTGTGGTCGGTGGCCTGGCGCAGGCAAGCACGCAGGAAGGTGTCGTTTTGGAGGGGGGCAAAAGAGCGCATGCCCTTATTGTGGCAGGCCGCGAACGCAGATCGACGGCGGCTCTTTCAGGGCTATGCGCGACACAGCTGCGCTTCAACAGGGGGCTTAACGGGCCGGTAGGCCTTGAAGGGCGCTTTGCACTTCGGCCACGCTGGGCAGCTCCGACAAGAGCACGGGTGCACGGCCGGGGGCGTACAAGGCATAGACCGGCACGCCGCTGCGGCCCAGTGCCGTGAGCGCCTGCGTGATCGCCGGGTCGCGCCGGGTCCAGTCGGCCCGCATCAGCACCACTTGTCTGGCCGCAAAGTCGGCCAACACGCGGGTATCGGCCAGCGTGGTTTTTTTGTTGTACTGGCAAGTCACGCACCAGGCGGCGGTGAAATCCACAAACACCGGGCGGTCAGCGGCCAGCTGGGCCTGCACGGCCGCTTCGGACCAAGCCTGCCAAGTGGCCGCGTTGTCGCTGGACAAGGTGTCGGGTGCGGTTTGGCGGGTGCTTGCTATCGCGTCTGTCGGTGCTTCTCGCAAAGCCTGTGGCAACCAACTGCTGCCCATCCACAGCAAGGCGGCCAGGGCCAAGCCGCTCAACACCCAGCGGGTGCGGCCGCTCAAACCCAGCGCCCACACCAGCCAGGCGACCGTGAGCAGCCCAGCCAGCAGGCTGCTCGCCCCGTCGATGCCGGTTTGTTGGCCCAGCACCCAGATCAACCAAATGACGGTGGCAAACATTGGAAACGCCATGGCTTGACGGAAAGTCTCCATCCAGGCCCCGGGGCGCGGCAGGGCGCGGGCGATACCCGGCCACCAGCTCGCCGCCAGATAGGGCGCAGCCATTCCAACGCCCATGGCGGCAAACACCAGCAATGCTTGCCACACGGGCAGCGCAATCGCCAGGCCCAGCGAGGCCCCCATGAAGGGCGCGGTGCAGGGTGAGGCCACGGCCACGGCCAGCACGCCCGACAAACCGGCATTCACCGTCGGGTGGCGGCTTTGCAGCGTGGCGAGGCTGCTGGGCAGCATCTGCCCAAATTCAAAAACACCCGCCAAGTTCAGACCCAGCAGGGTGAACAAAAGCGCGAGGCCCGCCACCACCGGGGGTGACTGCAATTGAAAGCCCCAGCCCAGTTGCTCGCCCGCAGCCCGCAAGGCCAGCATCAGGCCACCCAACAGCATGAACGACAGCACCACACCCACGGTGTAAGCCATGCCTGCCGCGCGGTGTTGGGTCTGAGAGGAGTCGGTCTGCGCAAAACCAATCACTTTGATGGCCAAGACCGGGAACACGCAGGGCATGAGGTTGAGCAAGAACCCGCCCACCAAGGCCCCCAAAACGGCCAGCGTCAGGCCCAAAGCGGTGGTGCTGGAGGCCGCTGGTTTTTGTGCGGCGCTGGCGTTCTCTGCCAGAGCTTTGGCCAAGGCGGGCGAAATCTCAGCGGGCGCGGCTTGGGTCAGCGCGGGCCAAACGCCTTGCACAGGCGTTTCGATGTCAAAAGCTGGGGCTTTGGGGGCAGACTCGGGCCCCACCGCGATCACCCAGCGCATCGATTTTGGGCTGTCGCCACGTTCTTCAGACACCGGAATCTGGGCGCTCCAAACCGCGCCTTGCCAGCTTTGTGTCCAGTCTTTGCCCTGCACGGCCGCGTTGTGCACCACATTGGGGGTGACCGGGAAGGCGCTCAAAGTCTGGCCACGCCAGCCCACAGGCAGGCCGTGCACGCGCAGGTTGATCTGCTTGGTGTCAGCGGACAAGGTGGCTTGGCCGCCCGTAATCCAAGTGCCGCCTTGTTGCAGCTGTGCCATGGGCTTGGGGCTGAGCTTTTGCGCCGCTTCAAACCCAGCCGCGTGGGTTTTGGGGGGCGCGGCAGAGGCCAGCTTCAAGCTGAAGCGGCCTTCTTGGGGGATGCACTCCTGGCGGCACACCAGCCATTCGGCCTGCAAGCCTAGGGTCATTGGCCCATTGTCCGGGAAGCGAAAGTCCGCCCCCACCGACACGGGCACGGGCAGCAGCAAACGGCCTTCGTAGCCATAGTTGGCCAAGGTGCCGATGGGAAATTTTTTGGGCAGAGGCCAATGAATGTCACCCGCTTGCAAGCCTGCAGGCAGCTGCCACTGAAGCCGAGTGGGCAAGCCCGAGTCGCCGGGGTTTTGCCAATAGGTGTGCCAGTCAGGCTGGTGCTCGATCTGCAGACCCAACCAAAACGTTTGTCCAGCCCGAATGCCCTCAGGGGCGTGCACCCGCAATTCGGCCCGCACCTGTTCGGTGTTGATCACATGGGGGTCACCGCCGAGCAAGGCGTCCGTGCCTGAGGTGCTGGCGGGGGCGGACTTGTTCGAAAACAGCGTGCCGGTCTGAGCTTGGCCGGGCAGCGGTGCCCACAAAATGGCGCTCAGGCCCAGCCCCGCCAGAACCAAGCCCCAGCTTTTAACAGTGGCCCAGCCACGCGAGAACACGGAAACTTTCACGCCAATCCTTCTTTCTGACCACCAGCGCCTCGGGCGGGGGGCTTCATCACAGTGCGAGAAGCACTTTACACGCCCGGGCTCCATTAAGATGCCGAACATGCAAAACCCTTCGCGTTTTTGGGCCGACTGGACCACCCTCGATTTTCAGGCCTTGGCACCAAGCCGCGCCATCGATCGGGTCATCGCCATCTTGCCCGTGGCCGCCACCGAGCAACACGGCCCGCACCTGCCACTGTCGGTGGACACCGAGTTGGTCAACGGCGTGGTGGCGGCTTGCTTGCCGCACTTGCCTGCCGAATTGCCGGCCTTGTTTTTGCCCACCCAAACGGTGGGCCTGAGCCCTGAGCATGCGCGTTTTGCAGGCACCTTGACGCTCAAGGCCGAAACCGTGATCCGTTTGTGGACCGACATCGGCGAGTCTGTGGCGGCCAGTGGTGTGAAAAAGCTGGTGCTGCTCAACGCCCACGGCGGACAAGTGAGTGTGATGGACATCGTGGCGCGGGATTTGCGGGCCCGGCAGGGCATGCTGGTCTACAGCGTGAGCTGGTTCAATTTGCCGCTTCGCGATGCGCAAGGCGACGATGTGAACGCGTTGTTTCCGCCCGAAGAGCACCGCTTTGGTGTGCACGCGGGGGACACCGAAACCTCGATGATGCTGGCGCTGCGACCCGAGCGTGTGCGCATGAACTTGGCGCAAAACTTCCGCTCCACTTCGCAAGACCGCGCTGAGCGCTTCGAGATTCTGGGCAACGGCAAAAGCGCCAAGCTGGGTTGGCAAATGCAGGACTACAACCGTCAAGGCGCGGCGGGCAATGCGGCCGCTGCCACTGCCGACAAAGGTCAAGCTTTGTTGGATGTTTCAGGGCGGGCCTTGGCGCAGCTGTTGGTTGAAATTGACCAATTGCCCCCTGACACACTCACCGACCAAGTGGGCTGAGCCCAAGCTGCCCGTTCGTCAGAAGCGAGGCAGCACCAAATCGCAGTGCTCGCGGCTCACGTTTTTGGGGTATTCGCGGGTGGTGTCGATGCATCCGCCTTCGGCATAAACACCTTTGGGATCGCGCATGCGCAGCATGCGCTCCAGCACACGGGCTCGGGCTTCGGGGTTGGCTTGGGTTTGTGCCACCAAGCGTTCTACCACCGACTCGTCCATCTGCAACTCGCCATGGGCATCGGTGTAGACACCGTCTTTCCAGTGGAAAATTTCAATGGCTTTGGATTCGAGGGTGAACGGCGCTTCCCGTTTCCAGAAATTGCTGAACAGGCCTCCGCCCATGTACATGACCCAAGAGCCTTCGTAGCCGGTGACGTCGGAGGAGCGCTCGTCGGGGTTGCGAAACCACAGTCGATCGCCCGGGACATAAAAACGGGCGGGCAGGGGTACCTCCATGCTGCCGTACTCGATGAGGAACACCTCGTGGAACTGGCCCGAACGCACCGCGTGGCGTTCGTTGAGTTGCTGCAACTCGTCCAACAATGCGGGGTGGTGAGCCTGTAACTCTTGCGCGATGCCCAGCAAGATCACGTATTCGGTGGCGCGGTAGCATGAGAAGTCGTACAGCTTGCCGGTGGCCTCGGGTTGTGTGGCGGCGATCAGTGCGTTGATCAGAGGGCGACCGTGGTGCAGGATGAAACCGGGCTCTTCTTCGTAGTGCCAATCGGCTTCGGGGCGTTCGGCCGCTTCGGTTTTGAAGGCCAGAGCCGTCAAACGTGCGGCCAAGGCCATGTTGCGTCTGACCCGAACGTGCGACTTCAGAGACGCCAGGTCATGGAAAACAAAGCGATGGGGTGAGCCCAACAGGGCTACCCAGATTTCACGCTCCAAAGCCCAAGCCTCATTCTCAGCAGAAGGGTTGACGGCCCCTAAGCTGCGTCGCAAATTCAGGCTGTTGTGCCCGGGCATGTGGGTTTGCTGAAATTCGGGCCGCAAGCTGGCCTTCAAGGCCACCGTGCCATCTTCCAAGGGCACACTGAGGGTTTGAACTGCCGACTCAAGTCCCCATTCCCGCAGGTCCGCGCTCAGTTGTGCACCCCATCGATCGGCCTGATCGGCAGGTGTGCGGGAGAGCTCAATGCCGCCTTCCAATGTCTGGAGGGCAAGCCAGGCGGTCGAACAATTCATGCCGTCTATTTTGCCCCTGTCGTTGAAAGGTTTTTCCTAGGGATTACACCCAATTCTTATGGGGAAAATTGGCGTTTCAAGCGAAAGTGACCCAGTCTTTGTGCGCGTCGCTGTCCAGGTGCGGCAGGGTGTTGTAGGTCAGCAGCATGTGGCGCTTGGGGGTGAACACGAACTCGGTCAGCGCCGTGTTGCGGATGCGCAGGTTCAGCTCGATGGTGGTCTCGGGCGGGGTGCCCAGCACGCGGCCTACGGCCGTCGAGATGGGGCCACCACTGGAGACGATCATCACGTCACCCCTGTGGTTTTGCCGCACATGGTCGAGCGCGGCCTCGATGCCGCCCACAAAGTCGGCATAACTGGGCATGTCACGCGGCTGTGTGCGTCCGGCCATCCAGGCCTGCAAGGCGTCGCGCAGCAGGCGAAAGTGGTGGCGGTACAGCTCGGGCGTGTCGGGCTTGGCCAACGGCTCGGGGTGGATGGACTCGATCAACGCGTGGCTGTCGTATTCGTTCAGACCCGGCCAGACCGCGGGGATGTGTGGCAAACCCGCGCCCTCGGCAATGCCTTCCCAAGTTTGGCGGTGGCGCTTCAAACTGCCCATCATCACGGCCTCGATGGGTTGGCCTTGAAGTTTGGGCCGCAGGTATTCGCCCAAGCGAACGGCTTGTTGCCGGCCCAGCGGGCTGAGTTGATCGTAGTCATCGGCCCCGAAAGAGGCTTGTCCGTGGCGGACCAGATAGAGGGTTCCCATGGGCTGCGATTGTGCGCAGCCCAAGGCTTTTCGCCTGTCGCTGGGGTGATCAGAGGGTGACGGTGCCCTTGATACAGCCCACCACATCCCCACCCACCCAGACTTGGCCGCTTTCGTCTTGTGACAAAAAAACCTGACCGGCGCGGCCCAGCGCGGTGCCCTGGCGGGCGCTGTAGCGGGTGGGCATGTGGCCTTCGGCCATCAGCCATTGGGCCAGCGACGCGTTCAGGCTGCCAGTGACCGGGTCTTCGGCGATGCCCACCGGGGCGGCAAAGGCGCGTACTTCCAGATCGGTGGGGTCGTTGGTGATGCGGGTGGAGGACGCAAAAGCGCGGGCCTCGCGGTTGGCGCGGCGGATGAGGCCGTCAGCGCTGCCCCTTCTTTTGGCCGCCACACCGACCTTGGTGTTCAGGCGTTTGAGCGCCGCGTGGTCCGGCTCCAGCGCGAGCAGACTGTCCACCGAGTCGATCAAGATGCCCATCCAGTGCGGGCCGTTGTTCAGGTCTTGCGCGGCCAGCACCTCGTCGGCGTGCAGGCCCAGTGCCGCCAACACCTCGGCCAGCAGGGCTGGCGCTGGGGTCTGGCGTTGCAAGGGCGGGGCTGCGAAAGCCCAGCGGCCATCCACCGATGTCAAGCTGACCAGACCCACGCCACATTCCTGCACCAGTTGACCGCTTTGCCGGGGCTGGCCGCCAGCCTTCAACCAAGCGTGGGCTGTGCCCAGTGTCGGGTGGCCTGCAAACGGCAGCTCAGCGCCGGGTGTGAAGATGCGCACCCGGTAATCGGCCCTGCCCGCAGCCCCTTCGGGCGTGGGCGGCAGCACAAAGGTGGTTTCGCTCAGCTGGGTCCAACGGGCAAAGGCCTGCATTTGCGCGTCACTCAGGCCTTCGCCGTCCAGCACCACGGCCAGCGGGTTGCCCAGAAAGGCCGTGTCGGTGAAGACGTCGACTTGTTGGAATGCGCGGGTTTTCATGGCTTTGTCCTGAGTCGTGTGGATCAGAGCGATTCGCGGATCGCTGCCGCCAATGCGCTCATGCCGATGTTGATCTGGTCCACTGTGGCGGTCACAAAGGACAGGCGCAGGGTGCTTTCATCCGCACCTTCGGCGTAGAAAGCCGAGCCGGGCACAAAGGCCACGCCTTTTTCCACGGCTTTGTCCAGCAAAGGAATCGCCTTGAGGCCCTTGGGTAGTTGCACCCACAAAAACATGCCACCCACCGGTCGATTCCAGCTCAGGCCCAGGCCCGCCATTTCGCGGTCGAGCGCGGCCAGCATGGCTTCGCACTGCTGCTTGTACAGGGCGCGGATGGTGGGCACATGGCGATCAATGAAGCCGTCTTTGAGCACTTCAGCGACTACGCGCTGGTTGAAGCTGGGCGTGTGCAGGTCGGCCGCTTGTTTGGCTTGCAAGAGCTTGGGGTAGAGCGCCGTGGGCGCGACCAAATAACCCAGACGCAGGCCGGGGGCCAGGATTTTGGAAAAAGAACCCAAGTACACGCTGCCTTCGGGATGGCGCGAGCTGAGCGAGGGCGCGGGCGGCGCGTCAAACCACAGGTCGCCGTAGGGGTTGTCTTCGATGATCGGCAAGCCAGACTCGACAGCCACCTGCGCCACGGCGGCGCGGCGCTCTTCGGTCATGGTGCGGCCCGTGGGGTTCTGGAAGTTGGGCAGCAGATAGACAAAGCGGGCTTTGTCGGCCCCGGTGCCCACTTTGGCGCGCAGGTCATCCGCATCCACGCCATGGTCGTCGCTGTTCACCCCCACGGCCACAGGCTCCATGGGGGTGAAGGCTTGCAGTGCGCCCAGATAAGTAGGGGTCTCGACCAGAATGCGGCTGCCGGCGTCGATCAGGATCTTGGCGACCAGGTCTAGGCCTTGCTGGCTGCCGGTGGTGATCAGCACTTGGTCGGGGCTGACGTTCATGCCCTGCTTGAGCAGGTCTTGGGCGACCCATTCGCGCAGCGGCGCATAGCCTTCGCTGGCGGCGTACTGCAAAGCGGCTTTGCCGTCATCTCTGAGCACGCGCTCGCTGGCTTCGCGCATGGCGTCGATCGGGAAAGTCTGCGGCGAGGGCAGGCCACCCGCAAAACTGATGATGCCGGGCTTTTCGGTGACTTTGAGAATCTCTCGGATCACCGAGGGGTTCATTTTTTCGGCGCGTTGGGCCAGTTTCCAGTTCATGTTGTGCTCCTCAATTTTTTGTTCAGTTCGATTTTGGGGTGTTGGCCATGCGCCGCCCCATGAAAACCGTGGCCACCACCAGCAGGGCAAAACCCAGGGTCATGGCATCCAGCGATTCTCCCAGCAAAGGCACGGCGGCCAGAATGCTGATGAAAGGTTGCAGCAATTGCAGCTGGCTCACGCGCAGCGGGCCGCCCAGCGACAGGCCGCGGAACCAGGCAAAAAAGCCCGCCCACATGGAAAACACGCCCACGTACAGCAAGGCTAGCCACGAGAGGGGCGCTATGGTTTGGTCGGGCCAAGTGAGCCAGGCCCCGGGCAGCGTGATGGGCAAGGCCATGACACACACCCAGCTGATGACTTTTTCTGCGCCCAAGCTGGCTGTGACCTTGGCGCCGGCGACATAGCCCAGGGATGCAGCCATCACTGCGCCCACGAGCAGGGTGTCGGCCCAGGTCAGGCCAAAGCCGTGACCTATTTGTGAGGCACGCAGCAGGCTGTAGACCGCCACCAAGGCGCTGCCCAAAGCGGCAAACACCCAAAACCCGAGGCGGGCGCGTTGGTGCATGAGCCAAGCGGCCGCCGCCGCCGTGGCCAGTGGCAACAAAGAGGTGATCACGGCCGCGTGGCTGGCCGTGACATGGCGCAGCGCCCAACCCAACAGCAATGGGTAACCGATCACATTGCCCATCAGCGAGAGCAGCAAAGGGCCGCGCTGCTCAGGGGTGGGCCGCGGTGCACGCACGGCCAGTAGGTAAATGAGCGACAGGCCTCCGGCCAACGCTGCTCGTGCCCAGGTCACAAACCAGGGTGACATTTGTGGTGCGTCCACCGTGCCTGTGGCCAGGCGCGTCATGGGCAAGGTCAGTCCAAAAATGAACACGCCCAGAAGCCCTAGCCAAAGCCCCAAGTTCTCGCGGTGTTGAGGGGTGTTGTTCATGCAGACATCAACCCGCGCTTTGGCGCAAGCCGTTCAAAATCCAAAAAGCGGTCGCCACCAGTGCCACCGACATGCAGCGGTTGAACATCAGCAAGCGGCGACCGTGCGCCAGCCAGTGTCGCAGCATCGAGCCTGCCACTGCGTAGGTCAGGTTGCTGAAAAAACCATAGGCCACCATGATGGGCAGCAACACCAGCGTGCGGGCTGTGGCGTCTTCGCGCCCGGCCACCCAACCCGCCACGATGGCCAAGGCCAGCATCCAGGCCTTGATGTTGAGGAATTGCAGGCCCACGCCCTGCACAAAGCCGACTTGCAGCTTGGCGCTGTCGGCCTGCTGCAAGCTGCCGCTTTGCCACAAACGCGAGGCCAGCCAGAGCAAATACCCCGTGCCCAGTGTCACGATGCCCCAGCGCAAAGGCGGAAAAGCCACCACCAAACCACCCAAGCCCGTGGCGCACAGCACGAACAAAATGCCCCAGCCGACGGGCACCGCGCACACAAAGCGCATGGCACGGCGCAGGCCATGGTTGGCGGCCATGGCGGTCGACAGTGTGGTGTTGGGCCCGGGCGTGAAGCTGCTCACGGTGGCCAGCACCAACAGGGCGCTGAGTTCTGAGGAGGTCATGCCTTTGAATGTAGAGCCAAAAGGCTACCGATCAGGTCGCCATTTGGACTTTGTCGCCGGCCATCAGCGGGCCGACAAGATTTCCCAGCGTTCCATGGCTGCCAGCAACACGTCGTCGATTTCGGTGTCGCGCTTGAACAGCTTCTGTGCCAGACCCGGGTCGCGCTGGTAAATGCTGCCGTCCGCCAATTGTGCGCGGGCCTCGGCTTGCTCTTTTTCCAGGGCTTCGATTTTGGCGGGCAACTCGGCCAACTCGCGTTGCTCTTTGTAGCTGAGCTTGCTGCGGGCTGCAGCGGTTGGGGCTGCTGCAGTGACAGGGGCTGCTGCGGCCGCTGGCGCTGATCCACTGCGCTGGGCGGCTTGAGCCCGGATGGCCTGGCTGCGTTGCGACTGCACCAGCCAGTCCTGCACCGAGCCTTCGTATTCGCGCCACAGACCCGGTTGGTCCGGGGCGCTTTCGCAGGCGATGATGCCGGTCACCACGTTGTCCATGAAGGCCCGGTCATGACTGACCAGAAATACGGTGCCTTCGTAGGTTTGCAGCAGCTCTTCAAGCAGCTCCAATGTTTCGATGTCCAGGTCGTTGGTCGGTTCGTCCAGCACCAGCACGTTGGCCGGACGTGCAAACAGGCGAGCCAGCAAGAGGCGGTTGCGCTCGCCGCCCGACAGGGAACGCACGGGCGAGGTGGCCCGCGCTGGCGAGAACAGGAAGTCACCTAAGTAGCTCTTGACGTGCTGACGTTTGTTCCCAATCTCGATCCACTCGCTGCCTGGGCTGATGAAGTCTTCCAGCGTGGCGTTCAGATCCAGGGCGTCGCGCATCTGATCAAAGTAGGCGACTTCCATCTTGGTGCCGCGGCGCACTTCGCCGCTGTCGGCTTCCAGTTCACCCAAAATAAGTTTGAGCAAGGTGGTTTTGCCGGCACCGTTGGGGCCCAGCAAGCCAATCTTGTCGCCCCGCAGCAAGGTGCCGGTGAACTTCTGAATGATGGTGCGCACCGAGCCATCGGGCTGGGTGAAGCTCTTGCTTACGTCCGTCAACTCGGCCACCAGCTTGCCGCTCGGCACCCCTGAGGCGACTTCCATTTTCACGTTGCCTACTTTTTCACGGCGGGCTGCGCGTTCACTGCGCAGGTTTTGCAGGCGCGTGATGCGGCTTTGACTGCGGGTGCGACGCGCTTCCACACCTTTACGAATCCACACTTCTTCTTGGGCCAGCAGTTTGTCGGCCTTGGCCTGAATCACCGCTTCTTGTGCAAGTTGCTCTTCTTTCTGCACTTGGTAGGCGGCATAGTTGCCGGGGTAAAGGCGCAGCTTGCCTCGGTCCAGTTCAACAATGCGGGTTGCAATGCGGTCCAGGAAAGCCCGGTCATGCGTGATGGCGATCACGCTGCCCTTGAAGTCAATCAGCAGGTCTTCCAGCCAGGTGATGGCGTTCAGGTCCAAGTGGTTGGTAGGCTCATCTAATAAGAGCACATCAGGACGAGTCACCAAAGCCTGCGCCAAGGCCACACGCTTGCGCATGCCGCCGGACAGCGATTGCACGATGGCGTTAGGGTCGAGTTGTAAGCGCTGAAGCGTCTCATCAAGGCGTTGCTCCCAGCCCCAGCCGTCGCGTGACTCAATTTGACTTTGCAGCGTATCGAGGTCACCCCGGCTGTGCGTGTAGTCGTCGATCCATTGCACCACTTCAGCCAAGCCTTCACGGACGGCTTCAAAGATGGTGTGCTCTGCAATCAAGAGCGGTTCCTGGGCGACATAAGCAATGCGAACGCCTTGTTGCAGATGCAAGTTGCCGTCGTCCGGGCGCTCCATGCCTGCCAGAATCTTGAGCAAGGACGACTTGCCCGTGCCGTTGCGACCAATCAAGCCGATGCGCTCGGACGTCTCCAGAGAGAAGTCGGCATGATCGAGGAGTGCGACGTGGCCAAAAGCCAAGGACGCGTTCAGTAGTGTGAGTAAAGCCATGGTCCCATTATCCGGGCCGGGCTGCACGAAATAGGGAAGATAGGTTCAAAAAACTTGTCAATCACCAAAAAACTGTGCCATAATCGAGGGCTTCGCTGCTCACAAGTGAGGTTTCAAAAGAAGCCAAGCAAGAGCGGCAAATGGGTTGATGAAAAGATCTTGGTGATCTAAGAAATTTTCAAAAACTTGACGCGGCGCTAAAAACTGTGTCATAATTCTAGGCTTCGCTGATCGCAGCGAGGCAAACGAAGCGGCTCTAAGCTGCTTGGGTTCTTTAAAAATATACAGCCGATAAGCGTGGGCGTTTGATGGTGATTGCCAAGTTCTTCGGAACTTAGCTTTAATTAGCTAACAAACGCTCATGAAGTAAAAAAGATGTGGAAATCAGAAATGGTTGCCACGTCGATTCCAATTTATGAGTTGGTCGAAAGACCGAAAAAAATCAAGATCGAACTATAGAGTTTGATCCTGGCTCAGATTGAACGCTGGCGGAATGCTTTACACATGCAAGTCGAACGGTAGAGGGGGCAACCCCTTGAGAGTGGCGAACGGGTGAGTAATATATCGGAACGTGCCCAGTCGTGGGGGATAACGTAGCGAAAGTTACGCTAATACCGCATACGATCTATGGATGAAAGCGGGGGACTCGCAAGAGCCTCGCGCGATTGGAGCGGCCGATATCAGATTAGGTAGTTGGTGGGGTAAAGGCTCACCAAGCCAACGATCTGTAGCTGGTCTGAGAGGACGACCAGCCACACTGGAACTGAGACACGGTCCAGACTCCTACGGGAGGCAGCAGTGGGGAATTTTGGACAATGGACGCAAGTCTGATCCAGCCATTCCGCGTGCAGGATGAAGGCCCTCGGGTTGTAAACTGCTTTTGTACGGAACGAAAAGGTTTCTCTTAATACGAGGAGCTCATGACGGTACCGTAAGAATAAGCACCGGCTAACTACGTGCCAGCAGCCGCGGTAATACGTAGGGTGCAAGCGTTAATCGGAATTACTGGGCGTAAAGCGTGCGCAGGCGGTTATGTAAGACAGAGGTGAAATCCCCGGGCTCAACCTGGGAA
>NZ_CP011774.1:45000-52500 GCF_001412535.1 Limnohabitans sp. 63ED37-2
TTTGGCTAGGGGGTCATGGCGACTTACCAAACCAAGGCAAACTCCGAATACCGATGAGTACAGCTTGGGAGACAGAGCACCGGGTGCTAACGTCCGGACTCAAGAGGGAAACAACCCAGACCGCCAGCTAAGGTCCCTAAAATTGGCTAAGTGGGAAACGAAGTGGGAAGGCTAAAACAGTCAGGATGTTGGCTTAGAAGCAGCCATCATTTAAAGAAAGCGTAATAGCTCACTGATCGAGTCGTCCTGCGCGGAAGATGTAACGGGGCTAAGCCAGTTACCGAAGCTGCGGATTTGCAATTTATTGCAAGTGGTAGGAGAGCGTTCTGTAGGCCTGTGAAGGTGTGTTGTAAAGCATGCTGGAGGTATCAGAAGTGCGAATGCTGACATGAGTAGCGTTAAAGGGGGTGAAAAGCCCCCTCGCCGTAAGCGCAAGGTTTTCTACGCAACGTTCATCGGCGTAGAGTGAGTCGGCCCCTAAGGCGAGGCAGAGATGCGTAGCTGATGGGAAACAGGTCAATATTCCTGTACCGATGACAAGTGCGATGTGGGGACGGAGAAGGTTAGCTCAGCCAACTGTTGGATATGTTGGTTCAAGCCTGTAGTCGTGCTCGGTAGGCAAATCCGCCGGGCTTAGATGAGGGGTGATAACGAGGGTGCTTGCACCTGAAGTGAGTGATACCCTGCTTCCAGGAAAAGCCACTAAGCTTCAGCTTGTCATTGACCGTACCGCAAACCGACACTGGTGCGCGAGATGAGTATTCTAAGGCGCTTGAGAGAACTCAGGAGAAGGAACTCGGCAAATTGATACCGTAACTTCGGGAGAAGGTATGCCCCAAGTAGGTGAACTCGAACAGAGGGAGCCCAACGGGGTTGCAAAAAATCGGTGGCTGCGACTGTTTAATAAAAACACAGCACTCTGCAAACACGAAAGTGGACGTATAGGGTGTGACGCCTGCCCGGTGCTGGAAGATTAAATGATGGGGTGCAAGCTCTTGATTGAAGTCCCAGTAAACGGCGGCCGTAACTATAACGGTCCTAAGGTAGCGAAATTCCTTGTCGGGTAAGTTCCGACCTGCACGAATGGCGTAACGATGGCCACACTGTCTCCTCCTGAGACTCAGCGAAGTTGAAATGTTTGTGATGATGCAATCTCCCCGCGGAAAGACGGAAAGACCCCATGAACCTTTACTGTAGCTTTGTATTGGACTTTGAACAGATCTGTGTAGGATAGGTGGGAGGCTTTGAAGCTGGAACGCTAGTTTCAGTGGAGCCGACGTTGAAATACCACCCTGGTGTGTTTGAGGTTCTAACCTAGGTCCATTATCTGGATCGGGGACAGTGCATGGTAGGCAGTTTGACTGGGGCGGTCTCCTCCCAAAGCGTAACGGAGGAGTTCGAAGGTACGCTAGTTACGGTCGGACATCGTGATAATAGTGCAATGGCATAAGCGTGCTTAACTGCGAGACTGACAAGTCGAGCAGATACGAAAGTAGGACATAGTGATCCGGTGGTTCTGTATGGAAGGGCCATCGCTCAACGGATAAAAGGTACTCTGGGGATAACAGGCTGATACCGCCCAAGAGTTCATATCGACGGCGGTGTTTGGCACCTCGATGTCGGCTCATCTCATCCTGGGGCTGTAGCCGGTCCCAAGGGTATGGCTGTTCGCCATTTAAAGAGGTACGTGAGCTGGGTTTAAAACGTCGTGAGACAGTTTGGTCCCTATCTTCCGTGGGCGCTGCAGATTTGAGGAAGCCTGCTCCTAGTACGAGAGGACCGGAGTGGACACACCTCTGGTGTATCGGTTGTCACGCCAGTGGCATTGCCGAGTAGCTAAGTGTGGAAGAGATAACCGCTGAAAGCATCTAAGCGGGAAACTCGTTTCAAGATGAGATCTGCCGGGGCCTTGAGCCCCCTAAAGAGTCGTTCAAGACCAGGACGTTGATAGGTCGGGTGTGGAAGCGCAGTAATGCGTTAAGCTAACCGATACTAATTGCTCGTGCGGCTTGACCCTATAACTTTGATCACACGCCGCAAGGTGTGCATTGGTCAAGGAAGTTATGCCAAGTTGACGCATTCAAAAAGGCTGAAAGGCCGAGCGCAAGCTCAAAATCTGATTCCAAACTCTATGAATTCGTTGTCTTGACTTGGTCAAGATGACAACAAGTTATGCCTGATGACCATAGCAAGTTGGTCCCACTCCTTCCCATCTCGAACAGGACAGTGAAACGACTTAGCGCCGATGATAGTGCGGGTTCCCGTGTGAAAGTAGGACATCGTCAGGCTTCTAACAGCCCAAAACGCCTCACCGACCGGTGGGGCGTTTTCTTTAGAAGACATAAAAATCTTCTAAAGAAAACGCAAAAGCGTGATACAATAGAAAGCTTCGCTGATCGCAGCGAGGCAAACGAAGTGGCTCTGAGCTGCTTGGGTTCTTTAAAAATATACAGCCGATAAGCGTGGGCGTTTGATGGTGATTGCCAAGTTCTTCGGAACTTAGCTTTAATTAGCTAACAAACGCTCATGAAGTAAAAAAGATGTGGAAATCAGAAATGGTTGCCACGTCGATTCCAATTTATGAGTTGGTCGAAAGACCGAAAAAAATCAAGATCGAACTATAGAGTTTGATCCTGGCTCAGATTGAACGCTGGCGGAATGCTTTACACATGCAAGTCGAACGGTAGAGGGGGCAACCCCTTGAGAGTGGCGAACGGGTGAGTAATATATCGGAACGTGCCCAGTCGTGGGGGATAACGTAGCGAAAGTTACGCTAATACCGCATACGATCTATGGATGAAAGCGGGGGACTCGCAAGAGCCTCGCGCGATTGGAGCGGCCGATATCAGATTAGGTAGTTGGTGGGGTAAAGGCTCACCAAGCCAACGATCTGTAGCTGGTCTGAGAGGACGACCAGCCACACTGGAACTGAGACACGGTCCAGACTCCTACGGGAGGCAGCAGTGGGGAATTTTGGACAATGGACGCAAGTCTGATCCAGCCATTCCGCGTGCAGGATGAAGGCCCTCGGGTTGTAAACTGCTTTTGTACGGAACGAAAAGGTTTCTCTTAATACGAGGAGCTCATGACGGTACCGTAAGAATAAGCACCGGCTAACTACGTGCCAGCAGCCGCGGTAATACGTAGGGTGCAAGCGTTAATCGGAATTACTGGGCGTAAAGCGTGCGCAGGCGGTTATGTAAGACAGAGGTGAAATCCCCGGGCTCAACCTGGGAACTGCCTTTGTGACTGCATAGCTAGAGTACGGTAGAGGGGGATGGAATTCCGCGTGTAGCAGTGAAATGCGTAGATATGCGGAGGAACACCGATGGCGAAGGCAATCCCCTGGACCTGTACTGACGCTCATGCACGAAAGCGTGGGGAGCAAACAGGATTAGATACCCTGGTAGTCCACGCCCTAAACGATGTCAACTGGTTGTTGGGTCTTCACTGACTCAGTAACGAAGCTAACGCGTGAAGTTGACCGCCTGGGGAGTACGGCCGCAAGGTTGAAACTCAAAGGAATTGACGGGGACCCGCACAAGCGGTGGATGATGTGGTTTAATTCGATGCAACGCGAAAAACCTTACCCACCTTTGACATGTACGGAAGTCGCTAGAGATAGCTTCGTGCTCGAAAGAGAGCCGTAACACAGGTGCTGCATGGCTGTCGTCAGCTCGTGTCGTGAGATGTTGGGTTAAGTCCCGCAACGAGCGCAACCCTTGTCATTAGTTGCTACATTCAGTTGGGCACTCTAATGAGACTGCCGGTGACAAACCGGAGGAAGGTGGGGATGACGTCAAGTCCTCATGGCCCTTATAGGTGGGGCTACACACGTCATACAATGGCTGGTACAAAGGGTTGCCAACCCGCGAGGGGGAGCTAATCCCATAAAACCAGTCGTAGTCCGGATCGCAGTCTGCAACTCGACTGCGTGAAGTCGGAATCGCTAGTAATCGTGGATCAGAATGTCACGGTGAATACGTTCCCGGGTCTTGTACACACCGCCCGTCACACCATGGGAGCGGGTCTCGCCAGAAGTAGTTAGCCTAACCGCAAGGAGGGCGATTACCACGGCGGGGTTCGTGACTGGGGTGAAGTCGTAACAAGGTAGCCGTATCGGAAGGTGCGGCTGGATCACCTCCTTTCTGGAAACTGCAATCTAAATTGAACGCTCACACTTATCGGTTGTTGGAAGGTTGTCGCTGACGACTTGGGCGTATGCTTGGGTCATTGGTGACCGGCTTGGGTCTGTAGCTCAGTTGGTTAGAGCACTGTGTTGATAACGCAGGGGTCGTTGGTTCGAGACCAACCAGACCCACCAATCCTTCTGAAGAGTGGGTGCTGTACAGGTGCTCCAGACAAGATAACGGGGGATTAGCTCAGCTGGGAGAGCACCTGCTTTGCAAGCAGGGGGTCGTCGGTTCGATCCCGTCATCCTCCACCATCACTTATCGACATGTTGAGCGGGTCCTGCAAGGGCCTGGATAAATCTTCATTCAAAACAAAAGCTGCTTGGCAAGAGATTGCAAAGGCTGTTTTTGTGTTGATTGATATTGATCGATTAACAAGTGTCGCAAGACACACGGCTGTTCTTTAAAAATTCATAGAGTCGAATCAGAGTTGCCAGGGGAAACCGCACATTCGTAAAGGTTTAGTGCGGACCGTGCCCCTGGTGACAATTTTTTGATTGCGTCAAAACGAATATTCAAACGACGTTTGAAATTCAAGTAATGACGAATTGTTCTTTTGATATTGGATGGAAACATCCGGTGTTGAGGAATTATTCATATTACGGCATAACGCGTCAGGTGAAAGACCTGACAGACAGTCCTTGAAATAACGATGAGGTCTCGCAAGAGAGTTCAAAGTTATAGGGTCAAGTGACTAAGAGCATGTGGTGGATGCCTTGGCAATGATAGGCGACGAAAGACGTGAAAGCCTGCGATAAGCTTCGGGGAGCTGGCAAATAAGCTTTGATCCGGAGATTTCTGAATGGGGAAACCCACCCTTAGGGGTATCGCATGATGAATACATAGTCAT
Organism: Limnohabitans sp. 63ED37-2; assembly: GCF_001412535.1. Lineage (GTDB taxonomy): Bacteria > Pseudomonadota > Gammaproteobacteria > Burkholderiales > Burkholderiaceae_C > Limnohabitans_A. The sequence continues at coordinate 50,044 of NZ_CP011774.1, forward strand.
GCGAGGCGAACCGGGTGAACTGAAACATCTCAGTAGCTCGAGGAAAAGACATCAACCGAGATTCCGAAAGTAGTGGCGAGCGAAATCGGAAGAGCCTGTTAGTGATAGCACAACTGTTAGCAAAGCGGCATGGAAAGGCCGACCATAGTGGGTGATAGTCCCGTATGCGAAAACAGATGTGTGGTACTGAGCTAACGACAAGTAGGGCGGGACACGAGAAATCCTGTCTGAATATGGGGGGACCATCCTCCAAGGCTAAATACTCATCATTGACCGATAGTGAACAAGTACCGTGAGGGAAAGGCGAAAAGAACCCCGGGAGGGGAGTGAAATAGATCCTGAAACCGCATGCTTACAAAAAGTAGGAGCCCGCAAGGGTGACTGCGTACCTTTTGTATAATGGGTCAGCGACTTACATTCAGTGGCAAGGTTAACCGAATAGGGAAGCCGTAGAGAAATCGAGTCCGAATAGGGCGATCAGTCGCTGGGTGTAGACCCGAAACCAAGTGATCTATCCATGGGCAGGATGAAGGTGCCGTAACAGGTACTGGAGGTCCGAACCGACTAATGTTGCAAAATTAGCGGATGACCTGTGGATAGGGGTGAAAGGCTAAACAAACTTGGAAATAGCTGGTTCTCTCCGAAAACTATTTAGGTAGTGCCTCAAGTATTACCATCGGGGGTAGAGCACTGTTTTGGCTAGGGGGTCATGGCGACTTACCAAACCAAGGCAAACTCCGAATACCGATGAGTACAGCTTGGGAGACAGAGCACCGGGTGCTAACGTCCGGACTCAAGAGGGAAACAACCCAGACCGCCAGCTAAGGTCCCTAAAATTGGCTAAGTGGGAAACGAAGTGGGAAGGCTAAAACAGTCAGGATGTTGGCTTAGAAGCAGCCATCATTTAAAGAAAGCGTAATAGCTCACTGATCGAGTCGTCCTGCGCGGAAGATGTAACGGGGCTAAGCCAGTTACCGAAGCTGCGGATTTGCAATTTATTGCAAGTGGTAGGAGAGCGTTCTGTAGGCCTGTGAAGGTGTGTTGTAAAGCATGCTGGAGGTATCAGAAGTGCGAATGCTGACATGAGTAGCGTTAAAGGGGGTGAAAAGCCCCCTCGCCGTAAGCGCAAGGTTTTCTACGCAACGTTCATCGGCGTAGAGTGAGTCGGCCCCTAAGGCGAGGCAGAGATGCGTAGCTGATGGGAAACAGGTCAATATTCCTGTACCGATGACAAGTGCGATGTGGGGACGGAGAAGGTTAGCTCAGCCAACTGTTGGATATGTTGGTTCAAGCCTGTAGTCGTGCTCGGTAGGCAAATCCGCCGGGCTTAGATGAGGGGTGATAACGAGGGTGCTTGCACCTGAAGTGAGTGATACCCTGCTTCCAGGAAAAGCCACTAAGCTTCAGCTTGTCATTGACCGTACCGCAAACCGACACTGGTGCGCGAGATGAGTATTCTAAGGCGCTTGAGAGAACTCAGGAGAAGGAACTCGGCAAATTGATACCGTAACTTCGGGAGAAGGTATGCCCCAAGTAGGTGAACTCGAACAGAGGGAGCCCAACGGGGTTGCAAAAAATCGGTGGCTGCGACTGTTTAATAAAAACACAGCACTCTGCAAACACGAAAGTGGACGTATAGGGTGTGACGCCTGCCCGGTGCTGGAAGATTAAATGATGGGGTGCAAGCTCTTGATTGAAGTCCCAGTAAACGGCGGCCGTAACTATAACGGTCCTAAGGTAGCGAAATTCCTTGTCGGGTAAGTTCCGACCTGCACGAATGGCGTAACGATGGCCACACTGTCTCCTCCTGAGACTCAGCGAAGTTGAAATGTTTGTGATGATGCAATCTCCCCGCGGAAAGACGGAAAGACCCCATGAACCTTTACTGTAGCTTTGTATTGGACTTTGAACAGATCTGTGTAGGATAGGTGGGAGGCTTTGAAGCTGGAACGCTAGTTTCAGTGGAGCCGACGTTGAAATACCACCCTGGTGTGTTTGAGGTTCTAACCTAGGTCCATTATCTGGATCGGGGACAGTGCATGGTAGGCAGTTTGACTGGGGCGGTCTCCTCCCAAAGCGTAACGGAGGAGTTCGAAGGTACGCTAGTTACGGTCGGACATCGTGATAATAGTGCAATGGCATAAGCGTGCTTAACTGCGAGACTGACAAGTCGAGCAGATACGAAAGTAGGACATAGTGATCCGGTGGTTCTGTATGGAAGGGCCATCGCTCAACGGATAAAAGGTACTCTGGGGATAACAGGCTGATACCGCCCAAGAGTTCATATCGACGGCGGTGTTTGGCACCTCGATGTCGGCTCATCTCATCCTGGGGCTGTAGCCGGTCCCAAGGGTATGGCTGTTCGCCATTTAAAGAGGTACGTGAGCTGGGTTTAAAACGTCGTGAGACAGTTTGGTCCCTATCTTCCGTGGGCGCTGCAGATTTGAGGAAGCCTGC